>DASTKD010000666.1:0-2697 GCA_035716135.1 Ktedonobacteraceae bacterium | reverse complement strand
GTGGGGGCCTTGTGCTTGTCCTCCTCGCCACACGATTCCGTTGGGAGAGGATGATGTCCCGCCGGATCACTAAGCCCGACGAGGACAAGCACAAGGCCCCCGCATCCACTCAACCCCACCCATTGTCCCTACAGAATGGGAACAATCCTTTTCAACATTGCCGTTTTTAGCTGGCAACATTCGTAAGAATTGAACTACCGTTGGTAGCGTCTGTAGTAGCGGCGGCGGCCCCGATAGGCGGGATAGGTTATCAGGTGCCAGATGGCGACCAGGATGATTGCGCCGATCAGCGCGCGCACAAGCGGGACAGGCGGGTCTGTTGGGATGTTGATGTCGCCAATGCCGGTGATATGGATGAAATTGGTCATCAGCCAGATGCCAATCAGCGCGGCAATGATTGCGCCAATGAAGCCAAAGGGCAGACGCCAGCCAACCAGAGTTTCCGCGATAAGACCAACGACGGCCGCCACAATCAGGTAAACGATGACATTCGCGCCGAATGTGAAACTATTATTGCCAATAGTGACGGTAATCGCGCGCGTGAGCAGGGACGCCAGTAAATGCATAGAATTACTCCTTTGTTTTATAAGATTGAGATTACAACGTCTAAAACTATCTCATCCTTCTATACGTGTAAACGAGTGACACCCGTAATTTGCTACATAGAGATGGGTATTGATCGGATATTGTTCGGCCAGGTGGAGGCAAGCCCTGACAACCACTGGTATCACGGGGCGATGTGCGCTATAATCAAGTAGCATGAACAAAGTACTTTGTTGGGGAGGCACGTTATGAAACGCGCGATGAGATATATCATTATTGTAGGGTCCGTGGTGCTGGGGATAGTGGTTGCCGGGCTGGTGCTTGCCACTATCTTTGATAAGCTGACCGACGTTCTCGCAATTTTCCTGATTATCCTGGCGGCGCTTTCCATCATCTCTACAGCCGCTCTGATCTACCTGCTCGCTGCGCTTATCAGATCGATCATGGTAGTGCGCGAGGAGATGAAGCCGCTTTTAGGGACGGTACAGGAAACGGTGAACTCCGTCAAAGGATCAATGGAGGAGACGCTCGACGAGGTGAAAGCGACCGCGAAGAGCGCGGGTAATACGGCTTCTACTATTGGTAGTACGGCTAATCTGGCATCGTTTGGCGTCGCGCCTGCTGTGCGCGCGGCCTCGGTCGTGGTGGCGAGCGGCCAGGTGGCGCGAGTCTTTATGAGCAAGGGACGCGCGCGCCGCCGCTATGACGAGCGGCGCAAGCAGCAGATGGAATTTATGAAAGCCGCCGCCGAAGGAGAGTAGCGATGATGTTTATCATGAGCGATACCCTTACGCAAGCGGGGCAGATAGCGGCGATTATCCTGCTGATCTATCTGTTCGTCAACATCCTCATCGGCCTGGCTGTCGCGGTGGCCTTTATGTTCGTCTTTGCCTGGGTGGGAGATAAAGCCGAGCTAATTAAGAAACTGCGTCCCACTGTTAAAAGCGTGAACGAGGCTATCAAGAATCCAGAGGCTGAGGTGGGAGAATCCGCTAATGGACTCGTGAAGGCCGTGCATTCTATCCAGTCGATTGCCATCCCCGAAAAAATTGAAAGTGTCCAACACGGCGTCCAGTCGGTTGAGCAGAAGGTTGACCAGGGCGCGGCCCGCGTCGCTGGCCCGCTCATCGAATTTCGCGCGCGCACTGCTCAGGCGCAGGGTGTCCTCAAGGCTTTCTTCCTGCCTGGATTGACGAGGAAAAGCCCCTATCGACATGTACTGCCGGAAGTTGCGATGGGCGTAAGCGAGCAATCGCTACGTGAGAGCGCGGATACGCCCGAATTGCCAGCCGCGCCCGCGCCGCTATCGCTTGCCGGGCCAGATATGACCGATGGCGCTAAGAGGGAGCGGGTAGCCGCCAGTGCTAAGGGGAACGGGTCAACTGGCAATGCGAGCCGCGTTTGAGTATGTGCGTCGTGTGGGGCGTTTCCAGCGCAATGCGCGCCTCTACCTGCTCAACAATGCCCTGAGTGGAGCGACAGCCGGAATTGTGCTGGTACTCTACAACCTCTACCTGTACTCACTTGGTTACAGGGCGGATTTTGTGGGCTTTGTCTTATTCTCCGTGACGATTGGCGCGGGTATCGCCATCTTCCCTGCCGGTCTCTGCGTTGACCGCTTTAGCGGGAAGGCCATATTACTCTGGTCGAACCTGCTGATCGCACTTGGCGCTATCGGGCAATTCCTCTTCCGCCAGCCGGTTCCGCTGCTCGTCAGCGGCTTTGTGGAGGGCGTGGCTTTTGCTTTTATCCTGGTCATCAATGCCCCATTCTTAACGCGCAACAGTGACCCGCAAGAACGCCCGGACCTCTTCAGTATGAATATCTCGCTGGGGTTAATCACACTGGTGGCAGGCGAGGTGCTGGGTGGCGCGCTACCGATCTGGTTTCGTTCATGGCGCTGGCTCATGGCTCCCCTGCCAGCCTGGGCCGCGCCTCTTCTGGCGAGCCAGCCCGATCCGCGTTCCTATCAACTGGCCTTGCTTTTCGCGGGCATCATCGCCGCGCCAAGCCTGATCCCCCTCTTCATGCTGCGCGATACGCGGCCACCGGGCAATGGTGATAGAGTGTCAACGTCGCCTGGTGGAAGAGGTATATTCGGAGATGGACGCAGAGAGAAGTCCCAGGGCGACCGCAAGGGTCCCCACCCAACCC
>DASTKD010000665.1:0-15550 GCA_035716135.1 Ktedonobacteraceae bacterium | reverse complement strand
CGAGGTAAAAACAGGCATTCATCAGGCCGAGTACTACGCCCAGTGCCAGTAAAAGGCGGCGTTCGGTCCAGGACTTCCCCACCAGAATACGCCAGGGCTTGCGCCAGAGCGCGAAGATGACGGCGGCGCTGGCGATGCGCAGCCACGCAACGCCAGGTGCCGGGACACGTGCGAAAAGCAGTACCGCGAACGCGGGTCCGAGGTAGTGAAAAATGGCGCTCACCAGAAAGTATACATGCGGGGGTATTCTGGTTGTGATCCCCGTTTTTGTCAATTGAGCCATAGCGCCTCCTGACATAAATTCGTTCCACAGTATGGTATAATAGAAAACAGTGAAATTACATGATGATTTTGAGGAGATGATGAACCTATTTCTCAAGATTTAAGGAAAAAACAGCTATTTACCTCAATGCCACTACATGAGGAGATTGATCCGGTCAATATACGTGTGCTGGAAGAACTGCAACGCGACCCGCGCCTCACTATGTCTGAACTTGGTCGCCGGGTTGGCATGTCGTCGCCTTCAGTAACCGAGCGAGTGCGCCGCCTTGAGGAAGCCGGGGTGATTCGAGGATATAGTCTGGATATAAACCCTGTCGCGCTAGGGCTACCCATTAGCGCATATATTCGTGTCCGTCCCAGTCCAGGGCAACTGTCCAGAATTGCCGAACTGGCCCGGCAGATTCCAGAGGTCGTCGAATGTCACCGCGTGACCGGGGAAGATTGCTTTATTATCAAAGTGCATATCCCGGCTATCGATCAACTCGACAGGTTGCTCGACTGTTTCCTTTTATATGGGCAGACAACCACTTCTATTATCCAGTCCTCGCCCGTCCCTCTTCGTCCTCCACCTCTGCCTGAAGTTTGATTACTAGCATTGCATATACTGGCAGGCATGGTATAATCCCGTTGTGCCTGATATTCCAGATGCATCAATGAAATATTTTTGGGGAGGGTTATAGAAACCCACATGGGTATGCAGCAGCAGGGGCAGCAGCTCGATGATCCACTGAAAACAAAGCAGCAGAAAAAGCGTATTAACGATAAACGCTGGCTAATTGCCATTATCGCGTTAGTGTTGATCGCGGGCGGGGCCATCTTCTGGCTAAGGGATACACAGGGTTCGGTATATGCGATTCTGCCGATTGTCATTTTTACTGTACTGGGTATACTGGTGAGTCTTTTCCAGTGGCTATTTCCCGTCTCGTCTGGCTCATCAAATCAGCCTTTCATTCACCCCTCAATGCTGTCACAACTGATGCAATCGACGCAGGCTGTGACACAACCGCCCCCGCAAATTATTGTGCATGTACCATCTGTTGATCCTCCCTCTCCTCAGCATCCAGCGCAAACGGGACCGCTCGACAGAGTCAGCTATCGCGGTATTATGGGCGTGCCGCCGCCTACCGACCCGCGCACTATCCAGCAACGCGACAGGGCGGTGCTGGCTGCCTATGCCAGATTGTGCGATGCTGATGTGTCGGCGCTGGTGCTGACGGGCATCGGCGGCGTGGGCAAATCGACGCTGGCCGCGCTGATTTATCGTTACGCGGAGGCGCAGCGCCGGGCTGGCAAGGGTCCATTCGCGGCTGAGGCTATCTGGCTGAATATTGATCCAGTTGTTACGCTGGCCGATCTGGCCGGCAACCTCTTTCAACTCTTTGAAAAGCCTCTGCCAGATTTCACGCGCCTGTCCCTGCAACACCAGGCGATGGCGTTGTTCAATGTCTTGAATACGGTGGAACAGCCACGCTTGATTGTACTCGACCAGTTTGAGAACTTGCTGGATTGGCGCACCGGTCACGCGCTGGCGGACCGTCCCGGCGTGGGTGAATGGCTCGACGCCATCAACAGCCAGCCCTGTACCTGTCGCATCCTGATGACCAGTCGCCCCTGGCCGTTGGGTACTCATGAACATCCACCAACCTGTATGCAGGAATACGCGGTACAGGGGCTTGATGCTGCCGAGGGCATGGATTTGCTGCGCAAGATGCATATTGAGGCAAGCGATGATGAACTACGCGCCGTCGTTGAACGCTGCCAGGGACATGCGTATGCGCTGACCCTGCTGGCCTCGTTGTTGCGCACGCGCAACTTGAGCCTGGCCAGCTTTCTCAAAGATGCTACGTTCTCGCAAGTCTGGACGGGCAATGCGGCGCACAATCTGCTCGATTACATCTTTCATGAGCAATTACCTGCGGAGCCGCAACAATTGTCGCTGGCATTTTCCGTTTACCGCGAGCCGGTTCCCATCGAGGCGGCGCAAATGGTAGCGGACGCGGATAATAGCGCGTCAAAGATGCACTGGCATAGCGCGCTGGATGTCCTGCTCAATCAACGCCTGCTCATGGCGACTGGCGACGGCAGTTACCAGTTACACGCGCTGGTGACAAATTATGCGCAAAGCCACTTCGATGAGAACGACGAACAGCAGAACCACAGGCTGGAGTGCGAGGCGCACGCCAGGGCAGCGAGCTATTACGCGCAGCAGGCGACTTTGCGCTGCCCACCACGCGAGAAGCGCCGCAAGATCAGCCATGTGCAGCCATTGATTGAGGAGATCTGGCAGTTTTGCCAGGCCGAGCGCTGGTCGGATGCCTTTAACTTGATGGAGCGCGAAGGATTATTTGGCACGCTCAAACGCGCAGGGGGTAATGCCATCTTGCTCGAACTGTACCAGCAGCTTGCGGTTGAAAAGTGGCAGCCGACACCTGTGCAGCGCGCGCGCATGGCAGATACGCTGGGTGTGGTATACAGGATGCTTGGCCGTCTCGATAAAGCCAGGGAACAACTTGAGATTTCGCTGGAACTCTATCACGAACAGGGCAAACGCAGCGGAGAAGCGCGGGTACTCAATGATCTTGGCCGCGTTTATGCCGATATGGGTAACAGGGAGATGGCGCAAAGCGATTACCACGCCGCGCTACAAATCAGCCAGGAACAGGGAGACGCGCAGGGTACAGGCGTGGCTTTCAACAACCTGGGATTTGTTTATAGCGCGATGGGACAGGGCAAACAGGCCCAGGATTACTATGAGCGAGCGCTGGTCATCTTCCGCGAACTGCAAGATAAAACGGGCGAAGCGGCCACGCTCAATAATCTCGGGCGCGGCTATGAAGATCTGGGGCAGCGCGAACAGGCCCAGGAATATTATCAACAGGCGCTGGACATTTTCCGCCTGGAGGGCGATCGCCGGGGTGAAGCATGGTCGCTCAATAATCTGGGTAAAGCTTGCCGCAAACTGGAAAAATATGAGCAGGCGCTGAACTACCTGCAACAGGCTCTTACCATTCGGCGTGAGATTGATCGCAAGGGTGAAGGCCGCACATCTAGAAATATGGGAACCGTTTATGAGGTCATGGGTCGGTCCACTATCGCGCTTGAATATTACAGGCAGGCCCTGACTATCGCGCAAGAGGTGGAAGACCTGGAAGGCCAGGGCAAGACTATGCGCAATCTGGGCAAACTCTACCTCGATATGCAACGTTACGAAACTGCATTGGCCTTCCTCGTGCTTGCCAGAAAGACCCTGCACGCCATAGATAGCACCTACTACCAGGAATCGCTGCGTGGCATCGAAACCCTGCGCCATACCGTAGGCGATGAACAGTTCACCGCTCTGCTAACAAATGTTGAACCACGCGCGCAACACATCACAGAGCAGGCGCTGGCCGAAAAACTTGAAACAACCCCCGGCTAGTATTCAGTTCGCTTTACTTTTAACGAGGAAGGCAAAGTCCCCCAGGTGTCATGTAGGTTAAAAACGATGGGAGAAGGGCTGTGAATGGGTCATATGACACTTATCGTGAGTGATGCTCTAAAGTATTCTTGAGGTAGACCTGTTCCACGAAAGAAATGTCTCCAATCATGGAGGTGGGACAGGAGAAGATACTGGAGCATTCATACTCTGAAGGAGAATACGATGAGTCAACCATTCACAATCCGGGCGGTAAACAACCGCAATCCTTTATATAAGGGGCAACTCCTCTTTACAATCCTGGCAGTAGTGGCGTTTGCTTTGGGGGCGTTACTGCTTAGTCTCGGCTGGTTCGGTGTCGGTATCACCAGCACCGGAAAAGTTCCCGGCGCAGAACCAGAAATAAGAGGCTTTCTCTTCATCATGGTGTGGCCTGTGACCATGCTGGTCGTCTGGATATGCAGCACCATAGCGCTGCTCCTGGCAAAGCGCCCGGTTCTGGCCTCATTATCCTTACCGGTGGCCTTTGCCATCCTTTACGCTGTCTGGGCGCTGGTGGCATTCTTCATGCTCAATACCTCTGCCGTGATGTTCACGGCGCTACTCATTCTGCTCGTCACAGGCGCAATCTGGCTTGCTCGCTGGTTTCTGAGAAGCACGTCAAGGTAAACGCGCAGCCATTCGCCTGTCATCCTTTGCTTTGCCCTGTCATCCTTTGCTTTGCCCTGTCATCCTTTGCTTTGCCCTGTCATCCTGAGCGCAGCGAAGGATCTATGTCCTGCCTGACGAGAGATTCTTCACTACGCTCAGAGTGGAGCGTGTAATGAGGCAAAAGGTGCATGTACCGGTGTCGTTCCTGCCGGGCAGGGGAGGTTTTGGCTCTGCTCTGTTACTAGCAAAAGTTACGAATGGGTCTCGAGGGACGCTTTGTAGTCATCCAGCCAGTTCTCGAACTTCAAACATAGTGAGTGCAACCAGGCTGGCTCTCTTTCATGAGGGGGAAGATCCATGCTGCGAACGAGCCGCGCATAGGTCAGGAGCTTCGCCATTCTGAGGAACAGGGGCAACTGCGACACGAGTTCAGCATCCAGTTCGTGCTGTGTACGATATCCACGGATAAAAGCCAGGAACGACCTCTTATTCAGGTCAATCCTTTCACGAAAAAGGTCTCGCAGGGCGAAAGCGATATCCATGATGTACCAGGCATATGAACAATCATCGAAGTCACCTATTCCTATCGTCTGGTCCTGCCAGTACAGGTTATCGAGTTCGAAATCGAAGTGGACCAACCCATAGGTGTCAGGCGTTACCGGCAGCATCTGAAGCGAGGAGGCAATCTGCTCGAATTCAGATCGAACCGCCGACTTCTCTTCAGGAAGATATGCTCTGACGAACTCCAGATGATCTTGCCAGGTGTTCCGTGCGGATAGAGCAGAGCCTGTATAGTCCTGTACGGTTGAGTGAAGCTTCCCTAGAGCCGCCCCCCACTTCCCGAATTGGGAGTCATCGAGGTCCTCAATATCCAATTGGGAACCCTCCAGTCCGGCGAACACGACGGCGTGAAAGGTTCCCAGGTCAGTCATAACCGTTTCGACGAAGTTCCCGTTTCTGGACGGAAAGGGAGAGGTAACTGTCATTCCCCTCCGGGCTACCCACTGGAGGATGTCAATCTCTGCCTCGATAGCGTCTCTCGTTCGCTCCGAGATGTCAGCGAAACGCAGAAAGCACGGTTTCTCGCCCTGGCGGAAGCGGTAGACGAAGTTCGCACTGGACCTGAAGAACTGTACAGTTCCCCGCTCATGATTCCATTGCTTGAGGATCTGCTCTGCAATTGGGCTGCTTCCATGTGTATCCACTGTACTATCCACGGTGTACATCGTACTCAATTTCATCATAGAAAGGTGTCCTTCTTCATTCTCACGGATCGTTCGGAGGTGTTTCTTCGGCTTGTATCTTACGTTGTTTCAGAAACCAGGGCAAGGGGTTTTGTGCAGTCTGCGCGCATCCACCATAGCGCGCGCAGCGCCCTTCTTGCCTGCGATCAGGTGATATAATAGTCGAGCTATTAATGTATCGGTAGCTTGAAAGCAAAAGGAACAAAGCAGCAGCATGATAACATTCGACAGGGGGAATCTACGCTTCTCGTATCGCGTAGCAGGCGTGGCAATACACGACGGGAAAGTCTTATTGCAGAAACCTGTTGAGGGTGGCTTTTGTTTCCTACCGGGAGGACGCGCCGAATTGCAGGAGTCCGCCGGGGAGACGCTGCGGCGAGAGATGCAGGAGGAGCTGCATGTCGATGCGACCATTGGCAGGTTGTTATGGGTGGTCGAGAACTTTTTTGAACATGGTGGTAAGACCTTTCATGAATTGGGATTGTATTTCTTGATGACTTTTCCCGACGATTCGCCCGTAGTTGATACCAGTAAGACCTTTCTTGTAGAAGAAACTAAACATAAATTTATCCTACATTGGTATGCGTTGGATAGTCTTGATAGCATTCAGATATACCCATCGTTTTTGCAGACTGCTTTACGGTCGCTTCCTGATGGGACGGAGCATATTGTGCATATTGATAATAAAAAAGAGGGAAATTAAGCTTATTCCCCTCTCGCAAACCACTTCAAATACCTCACCACTCCCGGTTTGAATTCCCCGATTCTCTGCATATCTTCCGCGCTCAGTGGCTTGATGAGCGTGAGCAGCGCGATTGCCAGCCCTAGAAAAACAATACCAGATGCGACCAGCATGACGCGCCCCGCCGGATGCCATACTATGGCTGGCAGGGCGGCGATGGTCAGCGCCAGCAACATGCGCAGCGTGAAGCCCAGGGGGTATTTTTCGGGCAGGTCACGCCAGACGAAGGCCAGCATCAGGCCACCCGTGATGATTTTCGAGATGCCATCGGCGATGAGCGCGCCCGCCGGGCCATAATGGGGGATGAGCAGGATACCGCATAAAATGAGGGAAACCAGCCCGATCAGCCATGCCAGCACTACCAGCCGCGACTTCTGTAGCACGTAGAGGGTACCTTGATGGATGGTAGCGCCAAGTATGCGTGTGATGATGTTGAAGAAGAGGAAGATGCCCAGCAGTTCTCCCACAGTGCCGTATTCCGAGGGGTAAAGCGCCAGTGCGATGGTCTTAGCGTTGAAAAGACAAAAGACCAGGATGGGCGCGGCCAGCAGTGTCTCGAATTTTATCAGCGTTTGCCAGGAACGAGCCAGGCGCTCGTGATTTTTACCCACAAAGGCCGCAGCCAGCGCCGCGATACCTACACCGCCGAAGCCCGACACGAGCAACTGGTTGGCGGCATCGGCCAGTTGGAAGGAAAGGGTGAAGAAGGCGATCTGCGCTACCGAGACCGAGAAAAAGATGAGCAGATTAATGGAGACCTGTTTGAGCAACGCCCCCATTATCAGGTTGGGAACCCAGGCCGAGATGCCGAGTCGTAAAACCGGGCGCAATGGCTGCTTGTAGATCGCGCCGCGTGTGAAGATAAGCGGCCATTGCCAGATGGCGAAGGCTGCCGCGCTGAGCAGCGTGGCGATGGCTTGCAGCCATAAGACGCTATCGATGCCCCAGCCCAGCCGCAGGGTGACGAAGCTGAGCGCCAGTAAAAAGAGCTGCGCCAGGCTACCCACGATAAAGACGATGCGCATACGCATAATCGAGGCGTATACAGCGATCAGCAGGCTGGTGATGCCGTTGCCCAGCACCCAGAAGGCGATAGGGGCGATATGGCTGAGCAGAGCGGGCGAGCGTAATTGTTGCGCGATGCCCTCGAATGTTGGCAGGGGAATAGCGGCGAAGATCACCGCCACGAAAGGCAAGGCGAAGAGCATGATGCCCAGGCTGATTGCTAAAATAAGGATGCGCAGGGCGAACATGCGCCGGATCAGGTGCGCAGCGCTGGCCTGCCCGTGTTCCGCCAGCACGCGCGGCACGTAGGTATTGGTGGCATCCTCGAATCCAAATGCAACGATGTACGCGATGGTATTATAGGCCGTCGCGGCTATGGCATACACGCCGTACTGATCCACCGAGACCTTGCGCGTCATAATCAACGACAGGATGAAGAGCGAAGCAAAGACCCATAAGCCATAGAGCTGATTGAGCAAATAACTGATGGGCGTGCGCCGCAGCAGTTGCCGCGCGCCTGCTTCTCCCAGTGGAACGGTTGGTTGAGTTTTGCCGGTTGATAAAGGCAGCATGTCGCCCTGACTGGTATCGCTCGTTTCACCGGCGATATGTGCTACAAAATGATCTTCCATCACTATACCACCCTCGTCCCTTTGCGAAGCGCCAGATTGCTCGACGGTAAGACGCACCAGCCGCGTCGGGCGCGGTCTTGATTTCCCGGTTCCTGTTTTCATTGTAGTGCCGTCGTGAAATTGCTGAAAAGCGGATTAAAAATTGAGCTTGAAGAGATGGCGCGCCAGCCAGCCGATGCCGCCTAACGCCGCGAAAAGTTCCAGCACGCTGACATTGGATGTCACCTGTGAGGGCGAAACCAGGTAAAACGCGCCAACTTTGGTAGCGGCGGCAATTACGAAAAGTCCCAGCCCGATCCAGGCGGGTATGGTTGCGAAGAGCAGCGCCTTTTGCCAGCTCCGGCACAGGAAACCGATCAGCGTAGGCACTACGTAAAGCAGGACCGGAATAACGGGCGCGAGCGCCACCGGAAATGGCCCATCCAACGCCGCGCTGCTAGAGCCAGGCAGCAGGCGCGTCCACAATTGGGGAGGAACCAGCGCCAGCGTGACCAGAATCGTCTCGAAAGCTGTTAAGCCAATAACCGTGTAGAAAATCCGTTTTTCCTGCTGCGTGCTGGTAACACCTGATTGAATCATCTCTTTATCCTTCGTTTGGGACATGATTATACCTCGTGGCGTCCCTACTTGTATAACTACTAATTGTTGGGAAGCGTTAGTAATCCAAGTTCATACTTCATGGTCAGGATGCGACGTACCGAAGCATCGATGCGCTGCATCGAGATGGCACCTGAACTGATGGCCTGCTTGATGCCCTGGATCATGCTGGCGAGTATCTGCGGAGTCGAGGCTCCCATCAGCAGATCATCGCCCGCCTCAACCGCCTGAGCCGCCGCCTGGGACTCTGAATATAAGGCGGTGATGCCCTCCATGGTCAGGCTGTCGGTTATAATCACGCCCTGGAAACCCAGTTCGTCGCGCAGGATGCCTGTCACTACCCTGTAAGAAAGAGTAGCGGGCGCGGAAGCGTCGATGGCGTGCAATATATCGTGCGTCACCATAATGGAGTGGACGTTGCCCTGCTGGATCATGGCGCGATAGGGCGACCAGTCGATGGATTCCAACTGGCTTTTTGAACGATAGACATCGGCCACGCCAATATGTGGGTCGGTGGCGACATCGCCCAATCCTGGAAAGTGTTTCAGCGTACCAAAGACCTTGCCGCTTTTTTGTAGCCCTTGCAGGTAGGCTTCCGCCATACGTGTGACAATATCGGGATTGTTGCCAAAGGTGCGCCCGTACAACTGCGGGTTGTAGACGGTATTCACATCGACAACGGGCGCGAGATTGAGGTTAAAGCCGTAGGATGTCAGGTTGCTGGCATCCAGCACGCCCTCGGCCTGCGCTTTACTCGGATTGTTGGTCGCGCCGAGAGATGTGGCGGAGGGGCGTGGACCGTCCAGATTAACCAGGCGGTCAACGTAGCCGCCCTCCTGGTCGATCGCTATCCCCAGGGGAATACCGTTATGCGTGCTGTCATGCTGCATCTGTGAAATCAAGCCCGTGAGTTGCGTTTTGTTGATGATATTGTTATTAGCGGTGAAAAGCAGCACCGCTCCTACATTGTACTGGTTAATCATGGTGCTGATGTCGGGCAAATAACTTGAGCCATAAAACTGCACAATCATCATCTGTCCCAGCTTCTGGTCGAGCGTCATGTTCTGGATAATGGCGTCGATGTATTGCGCTGGTGTGATCGGCGTGGTAGTAGCAGATACGCCCGGCGTTGGGCTGTGATGCAGTTGTTGCTTAACCTTGTCGAGCGGGTTGCTGTTGTTTGCATTACTCGATCCGCCCAGCACGAGCGCCCAACCCTGCGAACCGATGAATTGCGCATACCCGGCATTGAGGGCGCTAAAGACAACAATTGCTAATAAGAAGATGCCGATCAGCGCTTTTCCGCGCGGAATCGTAATTCTCGACGGTGGAGCCTCTACGGGCAGGTGCGTAGGAAGTTCGCTCTGCTGTTGTTCAATAGCCTCTACCCGGGCGGTCTCTTGATCTTCAATAGCCTCGCCCGCTTCATTTTCCCCTGTTTCATGATTGTCTATGACCCCTGTAGATGAGGGCGCGCGCGCGGCAGCAAGCGGCAGCGTATTTTCCCCGTCAATGGCCCCGTTGACCTGTCTTTTAGGGCGCTTAGGGATGTTCGGATTCATTCCAACCTCAATTCATAGCGCGATGAGATCCATAACATTATTAGACGCTTAAAAAATAATACATAATGTGGCATGAGACATGCAGCCCCTACTATTGTAACGCAGAAAATCCCCAAAAAAAGCGATTTAGCTCACAAAAGCAGGACAATTGGCTTTTTGGTCTGTTTCGTCCGTCACTATTATACACGCTTGTTAGTGTATCGCGGGTGCGATATACTGAGGCTACCCTGAACTGCAATTTCTGAAGAAATGGTGTTTGAAGTATGGCAAAGGATGCGCGTCCATTCCAACCACAACAGGTGGAGCAAAAGGTAGATTACCGGCCACCGTACCAGCATGTCGCGTCAACCCGCGCTTTACGCGCTATGTTGATTGGCGCGGGCATTGCTCTTGTGCTGACCGGCGTTGAGGCCCTGATCTGGCTTATCGTTACTCATCGCCTGCCTGCATTCTTGTGGATTTTACTTATTGTACAGCTTATCGTATTTGTATTGCTGGCGTTGGTGATGAACAAACCCCTTGCGCTCTCCCGCTATGCCAGGGAGGTAGCAAAGGCCACTGCACGTTATCGCGCGGTCTATACGCCGCTGTCCGACTGGTTGACGCTTTATACCGCCACCATTACCTGTTACATGCATTCGCCCGATCCCACTATACCGGAGCGCGCGCAGGAGTTGTCGCTGCTCGACCTTGTGCGTCCTGGCAACCAGTTTCTGATAGACCCACAGGAACACCTGGTACTGCTGGGAACAACGGGCGCGGGTAAGACGACGGTGCTGCATTTCTTCCAGTTTATGGCTCTTTTACGCCGCCGTCCAGTCATCTTCGGGCGTCAAAAAATTCCCATCTACATACCCTTGCGCAATTATAACCTGTTCCTGAGAACACATGCCGCCTGGTATGCGCAGGAAGCCGCGCTCCAGCCGGGTATCACACGCCTGCTGGATTTCCTGGCGACCAGCGATTTGCCCGGTATCCAGCATGTGCGTCCCTATTTGCGCCGGCTGGCGGACCAGGGACGGCTCTTGCTGCTTTATGACGGGCTGCATGACATTGAAGAGAACTATCTCTCTGATGTGATCGCGGAACTGGGCGAGTTGATGAGCCAGTCGCGTAGCCGCGTAATCGTGGCGTGTCGCCCGGAGGATTACATGCGCCAGCCACAACTGGCGCAGGCCGTCGAAGCCAATCTGGTAGCGCGCGCCGTCGTAGAACCTTTAACCGAAGAGCAGGCGCGTAGCTTTGTGGAGCGCTACATCGAAAGCGAAAATTCTGGCAAGAAGTGGCGTCATACCGCCGGTCAGATTATGGACATGATCGCCAATACGCGCTTGCGTGCCACCTGTTCGACGCCGTTGCTGATGCTAGCCTTGCTGAGCGTCATCGATAGCATCGGCATCGAGCGCGGCAAACGCCTCGACACGCGCGGTCGTCTCATGCGTGCCTATACCGCGTATCTCATTTCGCAGGCGCAACAACGCCCCGCGTGGCAAAAACATACTCCATCAGAGAGAGATGTCTTGCTTTTCCTGGGCGAAATCGCCACCGCCGCGCGCTGGTCGAATACGCCACTGGCGATCCAGTTGCACGAACATGAACACCTGCTGCGTATGGGACAGCCCACGCTCGAAGAGCACGCGGCAGCCTTGCAAAGCTGGCTCGGCGAACACATCGAGGATATGTTTCTCTCCGATAATTTGCATGACAACTATAGCCGCATCGCCATGAGCGACCTGCTGGCGTTCGCGTTGGATGCCGCGCTGCTCGAAATCAGCCCACACGGCATCCTGAGCTTCCGCCATGAGATGCTGGCCGCTTATGCAGTGGCGGAGTATTTTGTGACGTTGCAAGCTACCTACGATACGCCTTTGCAGCCTACATCGTTTGCCGGGCTGCTGGCGCAGGCCATGAAACGCAGCGATACGACCGATGCCTACGCGCGCTGGAGCCTGCCACTGGCATTGTGGGCGGGTCTGCTGGATGACCCACCGGCCCAGGCGCAACGCTTCGTTGAATATGGGCGCAAGCATCCCGGCGCGACACTGGATACGCTGGCCCTGAGCCTGCTTTGTCTGGGGATAGCCAGCGCGCCCCCCTATGTCGCTCACGAACTGGTGGTAGCGATGCCGCCAGGCTTTGAAGAGACGCTGCGTGATGCCTTGCATGATGGGACGCAGCGCGTGGCTCTGGCTCGCGTCATCACGCGCTACGCCGAGGAGGATGCGCAGGAGATTTATCAAACGCTGTTCTTGCTGCTGATGTTGCCTGACATCGACGAATTAATCATTCTACTCGATATGGAAGTCGTACCCGCGCTGCTTTTCAACCGGTTGCGCGAAATTGTGGATGATAGCGCGTATGACGCGCAGGCCAAACGCCTGGCGCGCGTCATAGGACACCTGGGAGCGGTAGCCGTGCCACAAGCTGCCGCGCTGAGTAAAACTGAGGTGGGCGGAAGCCCCCGCCTGCGTTCCGCCGCCATTAACATTCTCGGCGGCACCGGAGAACCGGACGCGGTTGATGCCCTGAACGCCTGCCTGTATGACCAGGACCCTACCATTGTGGCAAGGGCTACCAATGCCATGATCCGCCTCGGCCCGGAGCTTACATTGCCATCGCTAGTGCAGGAACTGGAAAATCTCACCTCAACATCCGCTACCACACATATCCACGCGGTCGCCCTGCGCATCATCGAGCATTTCTTGCAGGAGCCTGATCCCGATCTCCAGTTGACAGACGAGCAACACCAACTGGTAATGGGCATCCTGTCGCATATTTTGCATAACGGCTATGCGCCGGAAATCCAGCAAAAGGCTAGTGAAATGCTGGTGCGGCAGGCGCGCGCCGCCGAAGAGAGTACGAGCGGCGAACTGGCCGTTGATGTATTCATTCATAACCTCGCGTCAAACGATGAGCAGATAGCCAACGGTGCAGCGCGCGCCTTACGCGAGATCGGCGCGTCAGCCACCCCGGCCATCTTAAAAGAGTTGCGCGAGTCGCCTCCGCCCGGTGTCACCGCGCGTATTGTCTCTATCCTCGGCAGCGTGCGCGACCCGCGCGCCATGTCGTCCCTGTTACGTCTGCTGGCCGATCCCTCGCCCCTTGTGTTGCAACAGGTTGGCAAGGCTTTACAGCTTTTCGCGCCCGAAAGTATCCCCGGCCTGATTTACCAGGTTTTGCAGGGCGAAGACGACCTGGTTGCTACCGGCGCGGAACAGATACTGGGCGACATCGGCGAAGCTGCCGTAGAACCGATCATCGAGGCGCTCATGCCGGTAGTGCCGGAGCGCACGCACTTGCTGGTGCGTGTACTGGCGCGCGTGCATGATATGGGGGCCGTGCCAACATTGATTGCGCTACTGGAAACAGAAGCGTCCGGGCAGGCATCGGAACAGGTAGATCAACAACTGGTGCTGGCCTTGATCGACGCGCTCGGACAATTCCAGCACGAAGAGGTAGTCGCTCCATTGATAGATATGCTTGCCAGCGCCAATCCCCTGTTCTATGAAGGAGCCGTGAACGCGCTGAGCAGCCTGGACGAGGTAGCCTTTGATGCGCTGCTCAACGCGCTGGACGTTGACTATGACAGCGCTATCACTTCGCGTATCGAACGCGCCCTGCTCGGCATGGCACCATTTCCAGGCGAACGCTTGCTCGCGGTTTATGAGTGGGGCAGCGATGAGCAGGCGCGGCATGTCACCAACATTTTTGCGGCGAAGGGGCCGGAGGCGGCGCAATTGCTGGTAAGCCACCTGGTTGATGATAACCAGCGCGTCCAGGTCCATGTGCGCGAGGCCATCGGGCGAATGCCAGGGCAGGTAATTGTTCCCGCTCTGCTCGAAGTTATCGATCACCCCGACGACACCTGGCGCGCCGTTGCAGCGGAATACCTGCTGCGAAACCCGCAGGAGGCCATTCCCCCGCTTGTCAGCCTGTTAGATGACAGCGCGCGAGGAGCGGATGCGCAGGCGCTGCTGTTGGAATTTGGGCCACCCATCCTCCCCGCGCTGGTTTCTGGCCTGGATTCTTTGAACAGTATGGCGCACGAGCGCGCGCGCGCGCTCGTAGCAGAGTTGGCGCGTCAATCGCCGCAGGCGCTGGCGAGCGTAGTGCAGCTTTTCGCGCAGACGCCTCCACCGCCGCAGCGCGCCCGCGAAACGCTGGTAAGTTTGCTGGTGCGCGAACTGGCCGATATAAGCGTGCCGGTTCTGCTCGATGGGTTGGAGGACGCGCACCTTGTGGGTGATGTCTCGGAAATACTGATAAACCTGGTCAGGCAGGATAACGCTCGCAGTGAGCCGGTGCTGGATGCGCTGCTGGACTCGTTGCGTATGCCCACGCGGCGACATGGCGCGGAGATCACCCTGACAGAGATCGGGGCGCAGGCCGTCCCAGGCGTCGGTAGCCTGGTGACTGATGATGACCCCGCCATCGCGCAGTCTGCGCAGAACATCCTGTGTGAAATGGGTATGCCGGCCTTCTCCTTTATCTGGGCCGCGCACAGCGATGTCAATCATCCCGAACGCCGCGAGGCCGCGCGCGCCATATTTCGCCGGATGCCCACCATTGTTATTAAGGATGAACTGGCTCAACTGCTCTCAAGCGATAGCTCCGATGATATAACGATGGCCCTGACGCTCTTGCTGGAGCGCATCCGCGACGAGGAGGATGCTCAATTTGAGCGCGAACGCGAAACGATCCCTGTGCTGCTCGAATATGCGCAAATGCACAGCGATCAACGCGCCAGCCTGCGCATTCTGTCGTTGCTGCTCTTATTGGGCGGGCGCGCCGTGACGGATTATATGGCGCAGGTGTTGTACGATTTCCCCAATCATAGCCGCATTTTCCTGTACGCTTTCCTGCTGCTCGGCGGGTTTGCTGAAGATACGCTGCTTGAGATGATGCACGACTCGGATGCGCCGCCGCTCTTACGCGCTGAAACGGCGGGTATCCTCGGAATGCTCACCCCGCGTATGGACATCCGCGAATACGCGAAGATGCTGGTAGAGTTTGGCATGTGGGCCGGTCAATCGCAGGGTTACACAGATGTGTTGCAGGTCGATCAGCTCAATATCGCCCTGCGCGCGCTGGGTGGTTTATTAGCGGGCGGTCACTGGCACGCCGCCGAACTGCAACAACTGCGCGCGCACAGCAAAGAGAGCAGCCCCGAACGCGAACTCTACGACGTTTTGCTGGGCTGGCGTTACAGCCCCTATATCGACTCGCTCGAAAAAGAACTCAATCGTGAACGCGACGAACATAAGAAGCATATCGCCCTCTTCAGCGCGGAAATCCTGGCCCTGCGCAACACCAATAGCGACCTTGAAGGTGAATTGCAGGGTTTGCATCACGAACATGGCAAACGCGGCAAAGAACTGGAGGAAGCAACACAAAACGCTGGCGAACTGAACAACTCGCTC
>DASTKD010000664.1:0-6191 GCA_035716135.1 Ktedonobacteraceae bacterium | reverse complement strand
ACGTTCTCGCTCGCTACGCTCAACACCTGGCTTGCCGTGAAGCTGATTCCAATGAGAATAAGGATGAATGGATACGCGGCGTGTTGGTATCTGGCAAACTTCCACCTGTTCACGAAATTGAAAAGCTCGCAACCATTGAAGAGGGAAGAGAGCGTGAACAGTACTGGATTCGCTATGCAATAAGCCAGGGTGCGAAACTGCTGAACCGACAAATTACCATGACTGAGCAGGAAAAGATAGAACGTCATGCGCGGCGCGCTGCTCGTTATGCCAGGATCGAAGAGATGCTAGAAAGCGGAATTTATGTCAAGCGTGAAGGTGTCTGGTATCCAACGAGTTTGTTGTATCGGCATACCGCTTCATGGCCGTCTCTGCTGTCCCTGAAAGATACCTATATCCCCACTGAGCAGGGCGCGAAAAGCCTCATGGATGCCAGCCATGAAGAGTTCACGGCCTTTATCGGCCAATATATCACTATCTTTGATAATGGCGCAAAGCACTGGGATTGGTTCGGTAGAACCAGTTCTATCGCATATGCACAGCGTCATGGCGCGACACCGGAATTTTGTGATCCGCCGCCACAACCTGAAAAGAAACCTCGTAAGCGAAAGAAGAACGGGGCGGTCTAGCCGCCCCAAAGGAGAAGAGATTGGAACTCGTAGGAATAGCTTTTAGTGCGGTTGCTGCTCTAGCGGGGCTCATTGCAGCAGTAGCGGGTGTTCGTCAGCAGAGGCGTGATTCGCTCGCGCTTGCGTCCAGAAAAGAAAAGGCTGCCAACATAGCAACAGAGGCTTTGCTTTCTACCAACTGGTTACTTATGGGTAATGGAGTAAGGCAAGCAGAGCCTGATATGGACACATGGAAAGGGAAAATAAGGAGTCAGCAGAGACTAGCGATACAGGCGATTCTTGCAGAAGCATATGACAATGTTTAGCAATGCCCCCGCCTCACAAGCGGGCTAAGGAGACATTATGCCAACACAAAAATGCGCGCGATGCGGACGCACCGATCAACCGATGCAAACGGTCTACAACACGCTGCTACCGCGTGAAACCATCCAGCTATGCGCGTCCTGTGTCCGCATCGTTATCAGGCCTACCACCGCGTGGCAAGTCAAACAGGAGAAAGGGTGTTCTACACGATGAGTCACTACGACGACAGGAGGCCATATGTCCGACGACATGCTCTATAACGAGACGTTAGCCGCCGCGCTCAACATGGACGCCCGCGCGCACAAAGAGCGCATCGTGGCCTTAGAACAGTTGTGCAAAGACGCCGCGACGTTGCTGGCGACCGCACCTGACCTGGGGAGTTACGCCACGCGCAAAGATCGTGATGCCTGGCGTGAGCGGCGCTTCGTCATCTTGCAACGGATAGAACAGGAGATCAAATGACCGAACAGCATTGGCTTCTCATCTACATCGATGAGGCGATCACCGTCATGGAAAAGCGGTATGGACGCCAGCCAACGCCACTTGAGATACAATCCTATCTCTACGCAGAATATCACATTGTAGAGTCGTTAGAGTCAGTTAAGCGCAATGGTGACATCGTGTTTGACTTGCGCAATAAAGAGCAGGAGAGCAAAGAATGACCATCATCGTTATCGTCATCATCGTGCTGCTGTGCGCTGTCGCTGCCGTGATCGGCTGGGTGATAGGCTCAGGTGCGGCACGTAACGCGCTGGAGATTGAGACACAGGAGCGCAACGCCGCGCAAGCGCGCGAACGAGACCGCGCCCTCAGCGTGATCGACGCCCTGAACGCGCAACGCGAACACGAGGCAGAGGAGGCGCGCGCCACCATCAGCGACCTGCGCGTCCAGCTTGTCGAGCGCACCGAGCGGTACGACCGTATGGACATCCAGTGGCGTGACGCGCAGCAGACGATCAAAGCGCAAAACGCCACCATTGCCGAGTTGCGCGCGCCGGCTGCGCCTGTTGCTCTCGACGTGGCAGCCGGCCAGTCGCAAGAAGTGGTCTACGAGGTCAAGACGCCCAAACGCCCGCGCAAAACCGTCGCCAAAGCGAGCAACGCAGCAGGAAACGATGGAACGCAATAATATACGGCTAATCGGAATTTTGGGAGGAAACAACCGTTAGGGAGTGCGATATGAAACGGAACAACTGTAAAGCATGTGGGAAGCTTCTCCCGATCCAACAAGGCCGGGGCAGGCAAAGGCAGTACTGCAACGATGCCTGCCAGCAGGATGCTTACCGTGAGAGAAAAGGTGAAAATCGTAACAGCTTGTTACGAAATAAATCGCACCTTGATCTCATTTTCTGTGCTGGTGATAACCGGGAGTTCTTTCAGGTGGCCTATGAAGCTGGGTATATGCTTGGTATTCGTTCAGGTCGTCAATCCTATGGCTATGATGTCCAGTTCGTGGACATCGAGTATCGACGCCGGGAATTCGAGAAGCATCTCCGAGTGGTTGCTCGCTATCAGCCGAAATATGCCACGGTCCTTGATCTGAGCGAAGAAGAGGTTTCAGAGCAAGACATTGAGCGGGCTATGAAGCAGCACAGACGGCTTTCCAATTACTGCCAGATCCCGCTTATTGTTCCGAAACTGCCAGGCCAGATAGGTATGCTTCCCGATCATGTTGCCATAGGCTATAGCATCCCCACAAGTTACGGCGGTGCTCAGTATGAGTTAGGGGAGCTACAGGGCCGACGCATTCATCTTCTTGGTGGCAGTCCTCATGAACAAATGGATTTGTACAAGCGGTTAGATGGATGGGCACAGGTCATGAGTGTTGATGGCAATATGGCGATGAGAATTGCCCGCGATTTTTCCAAATATTGGCAACGCGGGGTCTGGGTAGATCATCCCAAAAAGGGTACGTCGGGAAAACTGCTCTACCTTGATTGCTGGCAACGTTCCTGTACCAATGTTCGACGTGAATGGCAACGATTAACAGAGCTTTCTTCTGTCCCTCCTCTCCAGATGACTTTGGAGAGCCTCGTGCAAACTGCTTGCGATAAGGAGGTTGGCGATGCGCTTGAAATCCCTGCGTAAGCAGCAATTTGGCTCGAATCGTCTGGTAACTGTACCCCCTGCCCTGGCGGGAAACTTGGCGAAGCAGGCCGTTCAGCGCCTCGGTGTACGAGTTGGTGATCGGATGATCGAAGTAGTTGAAGATCTCCCGATTCCAGTTTTCCATCGCGGTGAGCAATGGCTGAAAAGCCGGTTGCAGATCAGCAGGAATGCGGCTTTGCCAGCCTTGATACAAGTCAAGCGCGAGGCTTTGTGTCGAAGCTTGCCAGATATTGAAAAAGTCTTCCTTGAGCCAGTATGCGGCTCCGAGTGTTGGGAAATTGCCAATCCAGGCTTCCAATATGAGCACCTGACTCTCGGTCAAATCAGCGCGACGACGCAAGAGGATAAACCGATCATGCATCAGCCCCTTGCGGAGTTCAGGCGTCAAAGAGGCGCGAATACTCTTGCGAACGGTTTCAAGCGCCTGGTTCGCCATGCGTACTACATGAAAGCGGTCAACAACGATGGTCGCCTGTGGCAGCACCAGGCGCACAGCGTCAGCATAGGGTTTCCACATATCAATCGAAACCAGGGTGATTTTGCCTCGATCGGGCAATTGAGCCAGAGCGCGAATAATGGACTTTTTAGACCGATTGGGCAACAAATCGACAACGCATTTATGCTCAATATCCGAGAACACGCCATATACCTTGCCCATGTGGATTTCATCGATGCCGAGCTGCGTCAGAGGCGCGGAGGTGACAACCAACGGCGCGCATTGTGTGGCCTTGCGGAAAATGATCCTGATGGTCTTCTCGTCCAGGCCAGTTTCCTGAGAGAGACTGACAAAGGTTCGCGTGCGAGCTTCCTGCTCAATGTAGGTTACAAGTCGCCGAGTCATCTGGTGATCGTGATGCATCTCGGTCAACGGTTCCCAGAAGCGCCGATGGCAATCACGGCACAGGTAGCGTCGGCGATGAACCATGATTCCGGTTTGTTTCCCATGCAAGGGGATATCCAGAAACAATTGCTGTTTTTGTGCATGACGATACAGCAGCACGCTGCCACAGTAGACACAACCTGTCGGGGCTGTGCGCGGCTCTGCGGTGATCTGGTAGCTGCGGGAGGACTCCACAATGTTCAGAATATGCCAGCCCGGCCAATTCAGAATGTTCATGGTGGCGTGCTCATAGGATGCAAAACGGGACAAAGATTACCAAAACTCTTCTTTTTGGCCGGGCTCGTTTCGGAAATGTGGGGAGAATCTAACGGTTGTTTCCTCCCAAAATTCCGATTAGCCTAATATACAGGAGTCCCAGAGCTTTCTGCCCATCTAGCAACAAAGGAGTAATTCGTGAAGACACGTCGAAGTGTACGGCAATGGACCGCCGATTTTATGCGAGCCGCCAACCTTGTACGCGATAAGCGCGTGTATCAGGCTGGCTATACGGCTGGATGCCAGGACACGGAAAAGCGATTCAAGGCATCCATGCCTCCCATCTTTGGAGAGCGGCCCGTCTACATCCCTGTTGCCAGCGTACAATTTCTCGCGCCACCTCCGTCTATTGGAGCTTACGAGCCGCCCGAAAAGCAGACCGGCCCGATAGCCGCAAAGAGCGAGGACATGCGCGCGTTCCTCAATACGCAGTCCTTGCCAGCGTTTCCCGGAACCGGAGATGTCGTGCGCACATGGCACAAAAAGCACGGCAAAGCAGGGGAGTGAGCCGCGCCCGCCCGTTGCCAGCCTCATGAGTTTTTGCAATTTCCCTCAAAACACTTGACTATCACACAATTGTGTGATATGATAGAGACATCAAATGAAGTGAGGGAGAACGGAAATGCAGGCAATCCGAGAGTACAACGAGTGCGACACATTCTTCCACGCGGTCAATCCCCACAATTTTCAGATGCTGCTGGCCGCAGCCAATGGCAAGGTTGAAGACATCCGCCTGTACGGGCGCGTCTTCAGCGAAGAGATCACCAGCGAGAATGCAAGCTATCAGGAGTATGACGATGTGTGCGGGGAGGGGTACGTCTTCGCAATGGATTACCACAACCGCGAACATGCGACCCCGGGTACTTCTGGATTTGCCGGAATCGTCCTCATCCTCGGATGGGACGGCCAGCACTACGATGAGGATATTTCGCTCGGCGGCGAATATCTCGTTCCTCTCTCTGCCTACAAAGTCATCGGAATCGCAGATGAATTATCCAATGGATAAGGGAATCCGCGACTGAAAGGAGAAATCATGAAAAGTGTTCTCAGCCAGTGGTGGCAGGATCAGGGCATGAATGCCGACACCACCGGCCCGCTCGACCCGCTCATGACACAAGAAGCGTTCGAAGCCGAGGCGGACGCGATTATGAGCGACCTCGAAAACAATTGGGACATCGAATACGACACGGACGAATGGGGCGTCGAATGGCCCCGCTTCGTTCGCAAAGGAGCGCAGGATGAAAACGATTAAAGAAATCAGTGAAGCGACTGGCATCAGTCGCTTCACCCTCTTCTCTGCTGCTAAAGCAGGATTGTTTCCCTCCAAACGGAGCGGCGCGACTGTCTTGATCGACACGGAATCCCCCGTCTATCAGGGCTATCTCTACGCGCATTTCGCCCAGCCGCGCGTGGCAATCAACGGCCTGCAAGACATGGCAGCCATAGCCGTCGAGCATGGCCTGTTCTGGCAGGGCGTCCGGTCTGATGCGGCTATCCGCAAGCCCGTCGAGGTGGTCTTTCAGGCCATCGAACAGTCGCCCGACAACCTCGACGTTGCGCGCGCCGCCGCAACAGGCAACGTCGAGCATCTGACCGGACACGTAGCAGGCGTGTCCGAGTTCGTCGGCCAGTTCTTTGACGTGGTGCTGGCTGGCACCTGTCACGGCAGCGTGACGACCCTGTTTCGTAGGCAGCGTTTGCTGGTCGCTGCCTACGACACCTACGTCAAGCAGTTGTGCGAGACACGAGTTTCCAGCGAGGCGCAAAACTCGTGACAAAAACACTTGACAATCACACAATTGTGTGATATGATTCTCTCAGAGATAAAGAAGTCGCCCCGCAACGGGGCAAGCGGCCCGGAGAAGTCCGGGCGGAAAGAGGGAAAGACATGGAAAACCCAGATTACGGAGTTCTCCGTAATAAAACGACCGGGCAAACAAAAGCCATCTGGATAAAGATGGCGACGATCACGGATATCTACGATACGAGTGGAC
>DASTKD010000663.1:0-16258 GCA_035716135.1 Ktedonobacteraceae bacterium | reverse complement strand
GTAAGGAACATGAAGGCACGCATCAACCACAGGCTGGTATCCTGCCCGATCAGGCACATCAGCGCCATGAAGACTGATACTGACATAAGTCCGCCCACAACGAGGCGGCGCGGACCCACGCTGGGATAGAGGCGCGTGACGATTTGAGTAGCGATCAGCACGCCAATCGCTTCCGGGAACGTCGTCAGGCCAGAGGTAAGCGCCGATACGCCACGCGCTTCCTGAAGAAAGAGAGGTCCGGCATAGAGCAGGCTCAGGAAACCCGCGCTGGAAAAGAACGAGACCATGTTGCAGGTGCGAAATGACCGATTGCGCAACAGGCGCAGGTTCAGTATCGGATGCGTGGAACGCAACTCGACGAAGACGAAGAGGGCCAGGGCAACAAGGCCAGCAATACCACTACCGAGAATGCCGGCGGACGTCCACCCGTAGCTCGGCCCTTCGCTTAAAGCATACATGGCAAGGGCGAGACCAAAGCCACCCAGGAGGAAACCTGCCAGATCGAAAGCCCCGGCAGTATCCCTATGATACTCTTGCAAATAGAGCAGGCCGAACACAAACGCGGCGATGCCGATAGGCACATTGACAAAAAATACCCAGTGCCACGAGAGCTTGACGATGAGCAGGCCACCAATCACCGGGCCTGTGGCGGGCGCGAAGACGGTTGGAATATTGAGGATGCGCGAAACCTGCACTCGCTCTTCGGGCGGGAAGGTGCGATACAGGATCGCCGTTCCTACCGGGGTCATCGCGCCGCCGCCCATGCCCTGCAAAATGCGAAAGCCGATCAGCATAGGCAAACTGGTCGCCAGCCCACATAAGGCCGATGCGCAGGTAAAGACCGCCAGCGCGCACAGGAACACGCGCTTCGTCCCAATGCGATCACCCAGCCACCCTGAAGCGGGGATAATAATAGCGAGGCTGACAAGATACCCGACGACAACCGCACCGATTGAGGTACCCGTCGCGTTGAACTGGCGGCTCAACGCCGGAAGCGCAACATTCACAATCGTCGCGTCCATGATGCTCATGAACATGGCAGCGACGAAGACGATACTAACACTGACTTTGGGATTGAGGGAAGGACGATGCATGTACCAGGCTCCAATGATGTGACGAAGATGGGTTTACTATTTTCATCTTACCATTGTAGTCGTCGATGCATCGCCCTTGTCAAGTAGCGCTCCGTGCCTGCTTAGCGTCCATGCAGAATCTTCTGCTTCTCTGCCTCAAATTCATCATTCGTGAGCATACCGGAGTCGCGCAGGTGTCCAAGCAGTTTGAGCTGCGCCAGCGTCTCATTTGAGGCCCCGCCCGCCGATTGCTGGTATTGTGATTGTGGCGGCTGGTACTGCGGCGTTTGCGGTGGTTGATATTGTGGCGCTTGATACTGCGGCGGTGGCGGCTGGTACTGCGGCGTTTGCGGCGGCTGATATTGTGGCTGCTGGTATTGCTGCCCCGACTGTCTGCCCATCATGTAGCCTATTCCTCCAGCCATAAGGTCTCCCAGTAAGCCACCTCCACCCATACCACCCATACCCCAGCCGCCGAAACCGCCCATTCCCAGTAAAGGGAAACCACGTCTTCTTCTAAATGGGCCACCCATGAACGGCCCACCCCAGAGAGGTCCTGATCCAAGAGGTCCTGTTGGTGGCATATTCATAACTCCTTTGCCAGTTTTACTGTCCCGATTTTCCTGCGCTCTGTTCCTGAAGCGCTTTCAATTCAGCTTCAAGCTGCTCCATCGCAGCCGGCGGCACCATCCCTCCCGCCAGCAGCGTCGCGTTGGCCCTGTTGAGACCTTCCGACAGCCTGACGAGCCACGCATGTTCCAATAGCACAATGACCGCCGACGTATCGGGCGGTATCGCACCCGTGAGATTCGCAATATCTTCATGTGTGAGGAAACCCATCAAATCTTCCTTGATCGGGTCAAACAGCGCCAGTTCCTCATCGCTCAGGTCATGCACCTCCAGCACCGAGACGGTACCACTGCTATCCTTCCTCACAAAAGAAAGGTCTACCACCCTGATAAGCCCCTTCTCCTGGATGGAGTTCAATTCGGGCAAAATCTCTCGTGTGAACGTGTGACCTTTACAGCCGATGACAATGAATTCAAGCGGGCCTAGTGTCATCTATTCGCTCCTTTGCTTTTACCATGTGATGCTCTCCAAAGACGATACAGCGTCACAAGCTATTAACGCTATAAGATGTTTCATAGTTTCCCACAATATATTTACGAAAAAATAGTGCCTTCAGTTGGAACACGAAATGTGCAAGCTCATGGCCTTGACAAACAAAGGTTTTCCAGTTATTCTTTCCTTATATATTGACTGATTAATCAATCAAAATCATGCAACAAGAAAAGATACTAAAGGAGATTCCTTTGAAAGAGCGCAAAAAAGCCGGGCAAGATCAGTAAGACAGCGCAAAATATAGATAATTGAGAAAGGAAATACAAGTATGGCAACAAAACACCGCAAAAAAGACATCGAACGTTTTGATCAATGGGCAAACACCTATGAAAATTCCCGGCTACAACGAACTTTTTTTGATCAGATACATCAAACAACGCTAGCCCTGGCAACAGGCATCGTGCATCAGCCCGCGAGCGTGCTTGATGTGGGCTGCGGGACCGGGAAACTGTTGCGGCGAGCCAGGGCTTTTTGGCCGGACGCGCAGTTCACCGGCGTAGACCCGGCCAACGGCATGATAGAGATGGCAAAACGTTTGACTCCTGATGCCACATTCTTTACAGGCATGGCAGAAGCATTGCCCCTGCCAGATGCCTCGGTGGACCTGGCGCTAAGCACCACCTCGTTCCACCACTGGCAGGATCAAGTAGGCGGCATACGCGAGATAGCGCGTGTCCTTCGCCCCGGAGGATACTTTATCCTTGTAGATGCCTCCTTCCCCGAATGGTTTGTGCGGATTTTTCGCCCTGAGCGCTTTCACAGCGTTGCCCAGATGCAAACACTCTTCACCCAGGCGGGATTACAGATACAGACGCAACAAGTATTGTTCTGGCGTAGATGGCTTGCCACAGTTGGAACGAAATAAAGCTGCTAATCCCTTTGCGGCCCACGCAACAACAGGACTGTCATTCTGAGCGCAGCGAAGAATCTCCCGGCGGGGTAAGATTCTTCGCTGCGCTCAGAATGACATTGGAGAGTCACCTCATGCCTTGAGTAGACGCAGCACAATCTCTACATCGGGCAGGCGTGCCGGGGCATAACTTTGATAGCTCATGTCGAATACCATTCCCTGAATGCACCATTCCCAGGCAATAGCCAGAAGTTCGGGGTCTTCCGCAGCCACTTCGCCGCTCGTCTGCCCGTCGATAATCAACAGTTTCAACGCCTCGTGCGTCAGCCGGCCCTCGTCCAATACCAGCTTGCGCGTTTCTTCCGGCACAGCACTGCTCGTCAAAGCCTGGAGTACCAGCATCTCATACTCAGGTTCATCGCGCGCCCCTCGCAGCATTTCTGAAGTTAGCCAGCGCAGGCGATCCCAGGGCGTCCCCGGTCGGGCGCGCGCAGATTGCATAAGATGAAGCGCTCCCTTGAGAGCTTTCTGTACAAGCGCGGTGAAAATAGCCTCTTTATTCGCAAAATAATGATAGGCCAGTCCATAACTGACCTGAGCGGCGGCGGCAATATCCGACATTTTTGTCTCGCTAAAGCCATTATGGGCAAAAATAGCCAGAGCGGCATCAAGAATGCGCTCCTTCTGCTCCTCGCGTATACGCGCATTACTATCTTCTGTACGAGGTGACATCGTTTCTCTACTCTTTTGCTATTGATTGATGGATAGGTCAATATGTCCATAGCGTACTCGTGACAGCGCATTGTGTCAAGCCCGTTCCAGTTGACATGTCGAGCGTTACCATGTATAGTTCTCTCATAAAGAACATACAAAAGACCTCGAACGAGCGGAGTAGAGGGAACCGACCCGCCAGAGAATGAAGGCCACCGGGTGCGAGCCTTCTCCGGTAACGACCCTCGAACGTGGCTCGGAAGTCGAACATCTGAGAGACATTATAATATGCATCATAGTAAGATGTTCCGGGTATAGCCCGTTATCGCTGTCCTGAGGATACATGGCATCTGCTGGTTGGGCGTGTCATGTATCAAAACAAGGTGGTACCACGAGCATACGCTGCCCTCGTCCTTGCGAGTTGGCAGCGTTTTTAGTACGAAAAGGAGTACTACTCACATGATGCCCAACCGCTACCACTTCTCTGAGGTCGAGCCGCGCCTGGCTCGTCTCTGGGCCGAAGCCAATCTGTATGCATATGATACTGATGCGCCCGATCCCATCTACACCATCGATACGCCGCCACTGACTGTTTCCGGTGCGCTGCACATCGGCCACTGCTATTCCTACACACAGACCGACGTGATCGCGCGTTACCACCGGATGCGCGGCCAGAGCGTCTTCTACCCCATGGGCTTTGACGACAACGGCTTACCGACCGAACGCTTCGTCGAAAAGACCATTGGCCGCAAAGCCACCGAGATAGATCGGCAGGAGTTCATCGCCAGTTGCCTGCAATTGATCGAGCAGGCGGAGAACCGCTTCGAGTCCATCTGGCGGCGACTTGGCCTGAGCGTCGATTGGGGCTATCGCTACTCGACCATCTCGCCACAGATGCAGCGCGTCTCGCAGTGGTCTTTCATCCAGCTCTATCAAAGCGGGCTGGCCTATACGCAGGTCGCCCCGACGCTGTGGTGTCCTGAGTGCCAGACGGCCATCGCGCAGGCCGAGGTTGATGATCGCACACTACCGACCCAGTTTTCAACCCTGGCTTTCCAGCTTCAGGACGGCAGCATCCTGCCCATCGCCACTACGCGGCCAGAACTGCTGCCCGCCTGCGTCGCCATCTTCGTTCATCCAGACGACGCGCGTTACGCGAAATGGGTCGGAACAAAAGCGAGTATCCAGATTGAACAGTTGCCGGAGCGCATAGAGGTTCCCATCCTGGCCGATGAACCAGTCGATCCCGCAAAGGGGAGCGGCGCTGTCATGTGCTGCACCTTCGGCGATTCGGCCGATGTACGCTGGTGGCGTCTGCATCAACTGCCCCTGCGTTCCGCCATTGGACGCGATGGGCGCATGACAGCGCTGGCAGGCTTATATGCTGGCCTTCCGATTATCGAAGCGAGGAAGCGTATTCTGAACGACCTGGCCGGACAGGGTATGATCTTGCGCCAGGAGACCCTGGAACACAGCATCGGGACGCACGAGCGCTGTGGGACTCCCGTTGAATACCTGCACACGCGCCAGTGGTTTATCCGTGTCCTGGAACACAAAGAGCAGTTGTTGGAGGCGGGCCGCAGCATTCGCTGGCACCCTCAGCATATGCTCAGGCGCTATGAACACTGGGTTGAGAACCTGAACTGGGACTGGTGCATCTCGCGCCAGCGCTTCCTGGGTGTTCCTTTCCCAGCCTGGACATGCAAGGCGTGCGGCGAGATGCTGCTGGCAACATTGGAACAACTGCCCATCGACCCACGCACGAGCAGGCCGTCGCAACCGTGTTCATGCGGCGCGAGCGACTTTGAGCCTGAGCCGGATGTCATGGATACCTGGACCACATCATCCTGTACCCCGCTCATGATCGCGCATTGGCCTGATGATCCCGCGTGGTTCGCGCGGCACTTCCCGGCCAGCCTGCGCCCCCAGGCGCATGACATCATCCGCACCTGGGCGTTCTACAGTATCGCCAAATCGCTCTATCATACGGGCGATATTCCCTGGCGCGCCATCATGATCTCCGGTCATGCCCTGTCTGCCGGACACGGCAAAATCTCCAAGTCGAAGGCGCATCAGGAGGCGGAGCCGCTTGAACTGATCGAACAGGAGTCCGCCGACGCGCTCCGCTACTGGGCAACGTCCATCAAAACCGGCAGCGATACGACTTTCAGCCCGGAGACTGTCGCCACCGGTCGCAAGTTAATGACGAAGCTCTGGAATGCCAGCCGTCTTGCCGAAAGCCGTTTAGAGGGACTTACCGGTGAGTTCATGCATAGTACAGCATTACCTGCCAGTCTGCTGCCAACCGATCGCTGGCTCCTCTCACGCCTGGCTCGCATCATCGCTTACGCCACGAACGAACTACAAAGCGGAGAGTATGCCTCGGCACGCGCCGAGGTCGAACGCTTCTTCTGGTCAGACCTGTGCGACAACTACCTCGAACTGGCAAAGGCGCGTCTGTATCAGGAGACAGGAAGCGAACATGCGGCAGCGCAGTGGACGCTCTACCATGCCTTGCTGGCCGTCCTCAAGCTTCTCGCTCCCTACCTGCCCTACATCACGGAGGAGATCTACCAGCACCTTTTCCGTCGTTGGGAGAGCGCGGCATCCATCCATCAATCATCGTGGCCCACAGAGCATCCGCAATGGCTCGATGCACAGGCAGAGGAGGCCGGGAAGACGCTACTTGAGCTACTGCACCAGGTCAGGCGATACAAAGCCGAAAACGGCTTATCGGTCGGGGCGGAACTTGCAACACTGCAAATCCGCGCTCATTCTGACCAGCACAACGCTTTGAAGGCTGCCCTGATCGATGTGAAGAGCGCGACGCGCGCACGCAGCATCATGCTGGAAGATATTCTTTTAGAAAGGGGTGAGGACATCATACACATTGAAGTCCTGTAGCAAATAGGGGATGGAGCAACCCCTGCGATCGATCAACATCCACCAATCGAAGAAAAACGCTCCCTTTTCCGTAGGGGCGACCTTTATGGTCGCCCGCCTCGCGGGAAGGAGGGTTCTTTCCGCACAAGGATACCGGCCACAGGGACGCGGGCGACCATAAAGGTCGCCCCTACGGATAACCGAGCCTCTTGCGGTTGTCCTGGCCCTCGATAGGCGGTAAAATGATCCTCTTTGTTTCACCTGGCGATCAAGTCCTTTTCCCTGTGTCTGAATACGAGCAGGATACCGAGCGCGATAGTCACCACAACCACCGGTACGAACTGTACAATAAAGAAGCGCCTGATAAGGACAACGATAATTGCACTCAATAAACAGGTCAAACACTGCGCCGCCAGAAACCAGGTGTTTTTCCACCAGCTTCGATGAACTATCGTGTCCTGCGCGAGACGCCGCCCCAACATAATCTCCGTTCCGGTAAGAGCATTCACGATCACACCAGGAAAATCGAATTTTTGGACAAGTACGCCCTGAATACCCATAGCGAACACCGCTATGCATAGCAGCGTAATCTGCATTCCATCATTATGACTGAGATCATTCGTAAACTGCCATAGCAGGGCAAATCCGAGGAGGAAAAACCATTCAGGCACGAGGAAGCGGACGAAACTATGGAACCGGGAAAGCGGCGTTCGTTGTTCTAATAGGTGTCCGAGAATGAGCGAACTAAGGGCAATACTGATAAAATATACCCCCACCGCTATGATAGCGCGTACCAGAAGCGCATGGCTTCCCTGAATCAACCCCACGCCAATGAACAGAAAGTTGCCCGTCATGAATGACGCGAAAACACGACCGAGCGAGAGAAAGGCCAGCATATTCACCCACGCGGCACAGAACGTTAAAAGGAGCAGTAAGAATACGATCAGTTTTCGCTCGCGCGGTGAGCTGACAACTTTTGAAAGCGGGGCAAGGTCCTCTTCTGTTTGTGTTGCGCTTGCCGCCTTCGATCCTAAGTGGGAAACCATAGGCCATACCCACAGCTTCCGCAAGTTCATGTCTCAAGATTCCTTTTACGTAAAAGATTAGCAACTCCTCTCTTCTCTACGTTTTTCAGCCCGCTATTCGATACTCAGCAGCGCTCAGGCTTGACGCCACATACAATCTTTCCAAAAACTTCCCATTGCCTGCATTAGATGGTATCATCACTATAGACAGCGATTGACCTGACAGGCATCGCGCAAACTGGCGATTTGGCGACCGAGCTAGAGGATCGAGCAAATGAGCATCACCGAACTTCCACCACCATCAACGACCGCCTCCCTGTACGAACGCATGAGCGCGGGGAAAAAGGCTGAGGTAGTGCGCGAACTGAGCGATGTAATTGGAGCGCGTTACGTCCTGTATACCCCCTATGACCTGATGTTGTACGAGTATGACGCCTCGATTGACCGCAGCACGCCGGATGTGGTGGTCTTACCTGCCAACACAGAAGAGGTGGCAGCTATCGTCAAAATCGCGGCTCGCCATCATGTACCGGTAGTGCCAAGAGGCGCGGGAACAGGCTTGAGCGGCGGTGCTATCCCGATTTATGGCGGCATCGTAATCGCCTTTGCCCGTATGAATCGCATCCTGGAAGTTGATTACGACAACCTGCGCGCCGTCGTGCAGCCTGGACTGGTCAACCTGCATTTAAGCAACGCCCTCAACCCACGCGGCTACTACTACGTGCCGGACCCCAGCAGCCAACGCTCCTGCACCATCGGCGGCAACGTGGGCGAGAACGCCGGAGGGCCGCATACCCTCATCTACGGCGTCACGACTAACCATGTACTGGGCGTGGAAATCGTCACGCCGGAGGGCAATATCGTGCAGATTGGCGGCTGGACGCCTGACGCGCCCGGTTATGACCTGACGGGGCTGCTCATCGGCTCCGAGGGAACGCTCTGTATCGTTACCAAAATCATCACGCGCATCGTCCACCTCGCTGAAGATGTAAAAACGATGGTAGCCGTCTTTAATACGATGGATGATGCCTCGAACACCGTTTCGGAGATCATCGCCTCCGGCGTCATACCCGCCGCTATCGAGATGATGGATCAGATGATCTTGCAGGCGGTCGAGGCCGATACCCACGCGGGCTATCCGTTGGACGCCGCCGCCGTGCTGCTTATGGAGGCCGAGGGACTGCGCCAGAGCGTCGAGGAACAAACCGCGACGATTTGCGCCATTTGCGATAAACATCACGCGCGTACCGTACGCGTAGCCGCCAACGAGACCGAACGCCAGCTTTTCTGGGCGGGCCGCAAAAACGCCTTCGGCGCGGTCGGGCGCATCAGCCCTGAATTTTACGTGCAAGATGGCGTGGTGCCGCGCACCAAATTACCCTACGTGCTACGGCGCGTCAGCGAAATCTGCGATAGCTACGGCTTGAGAGTGGGCAACGTTTTCCATGCTGGCGACGGCAACCTGCACCCGCTGATCCTCTTCGACTCGCAAATCCCCGGCGAAGTGGAGCGCGTGCGCAAGGCCGGTCACGAAATACTCGAAGTCTGCGCCGAGGTGGGTGGCAGCATCACCGGAGAACACGGCGTCGGCATCGAAAAACAGGAAGAGATGGCGCTCATCTTCAACGAAACCGACCTGCGCATCATGCAGCAAGTGCGGGGAGCCTGGAACCCGGACCAGTTGTTCAATCCGGGCAAACTTTTCCCTATGCCGGGACGCTGCGCCGATATGAAACAACTCTAACAGGTGGAATGGAGGCTCGTATATCGTAATGGTAGAGATTGAACCGTTTCTAGCCAGTATTAAGCAGCTCATGCCCTCGTTGCCGATCACCAGCGAACCGGATGCGCTGCAAGATTACACCATCGACGGCGTTTTGCCGCGCCTGGTCGTCAAACCAGACAACAAAGAACAGGTCGCACAGGTCATTACGCTGGTCAGCGAGCATGGTCTTACTGTACTCGCGCGTGGCGGGGGTTCGCGTATGAACCTGGGTGGCATTCCTGCTCAGGTCGATGTGGTACTTGAAACACGCCAGATGACGCGCCTGCTTGAACACGAGGCCCCTGACCTGACCTGTCATGTGGAAGCTGGTATCACCTTTGCGGCATTACAGGCGCACCTGGCAACCAAAGGGCAATGGATCGCGCTTGATCCGCCCGACGCGGAGCAGGCGACGCTGGGAGGCATCCTGGCATCCAACTCCAGTGGCCCCAAACGCCTGCGCTACGGCACAGCGCGCGACATCGTCATTGGGCTGCATGTCGTGCAGGCCAGCGGCGAGATTGCGCGCAGCGGCGGTCGCGTCGTCAAGAACGTGGCCGGTTACGACTTGAATAAGCTGTACATCGGTTCGCTGGGAACACTGGGTATCATCGTCGAAGCCAACCTGAAGCTGCAACCTCTGCCACCCGACGAGCGCACGCTGCTGCTTACCTTCGCCAGCGCGCAAGAGGCCACGCAAACGGTAATCGCGCTGCTCGGCTCGCTGCTCACACCCAGCGCCATCGAACTGATCGACGCCGGGGCCGCCAGCGACATGAGCGATTTCTTCGGGCTGAATTTGCCCACCGAAGGCTCTACCCTGGCGGTCAATTTCGAAGGCAGTCCCTCGTCCATTGACCGTTCGATAGACGAAACTCGCCTGATTGCGCGTAAAGCTGGCGCGTTGATGGGCGATGACCTGACCGGGAAAGAACAGGCACAACTCTGGCAGGCGGTACGCGAGCATACACGCGGCACCGTCACCTGCAAAGTGGCTATCCTGGTCACGCAGATTGCCGCGTATCTGGAAACTATCAATCGCGTCTGCCACGATCACCGGCTGGAAGCCGCCGTGATCGGACATGCGGGCAACGGTATTTTATACGTGGAATTACGTCCCGGCGATGCGACTCCCCGCCTGGTGGGAGCCATCGCGGAACTGCGGCGACATGCGCAGGAGGCGCGTGGCAGTCTGGTCGTCGAGCGCTGTCCGGTTGATCTCAAGGGCAGCATCAATGTATGGGGCGAACCGGGATCAGATTTTTATTTAATGCAGCGTCTCAAACAACAGTTTGACGCGCAGGGAACGTTTGTTAAAGGACGTTTCGTGGGAGGGCTGTGAAGCTGGATAATTTATTACTCGTCACAGCGCAGCCAGAGTTCATGGAAGCGGCGCTACATGAACTCCGGCGCTTTGACAATAATTTGCAATGCGAAACTCTGTTAGCGCCCGATATTGCCCTCTGTGAGTCAACCGACCTGGCGCGTTTGATGAGCAAAGCTGCCGGACAACGCCCCGTCTTCGTCCGTCATCTTGCTCCCGTCCAGACGATTCTATCTCTAAGCAATAGCGAAAAGGATGTGGGCGCGCTGGCAGTGGCAATCGCCGATCTGTCCACCTTTGCCATGCTGGAACGCGGCCAGCGTTTCGCGGTGCAAACGCGCTTCGCGCAAAGCAACGATCAAAGCGCCAGCATCAAACGCGCCTACGGCAGTGGCTTTATCAATCAACAATTGGCCGCAGCTTTCGCGGAGGAGACGGGCGCGATAGAGTCGATCAAGAAGCCGCAGGTGGTCGTTTCACTGCTCTGCGCGGATTTGAAAGCCTACGCGGGAATCTCGCTCGCCTCGGATAACCTGAGCGATTGGCCGGGCGGAATGCGCCATTTCGCGCAACTCCCCGAACAAATCAGCCGTGCGGAATTTAAGTTGCTCGAGGCAGTAGAGACATTCGGTGTTTCGCTGCCAGAAAAGGGAGATGCGCTCGATCTGGGCGCAGCCCCCGGTGGCTGGACGCGCCTGTTAAGGGATGCCGGGATGCGCGTCGTCGCCGTTGATCCGGCCCGGCTCGATGATCGACTGGGCGGTCGCCTCGAACACTATCGCGGCTACGCCGAAGACTATCTCGAAGAAGCCCTGGCGCGGCGCAAAAAGTTCGATGTGATTACCAACGATATGCGTATGGATGCGCGCGAAGCAGCGCGTTTGCTGGTGCAGGCGCGGTCTTGCTTGCGTCCCGACGGCTTTATTATCAGCACGCTCAAGCTGCCGCACGCCGCCATTGATATTGACCCATCACGCAATCTGAAAGAAGCGCTACGCTTGCTCGAAAAGCACTTTGCCGTCGTGCAGGCTAAGCAGTTGTTTCATAACCGTCAGGAAGTCACCGTTATCGCAGCGAAACCGCGACCATAGTTACACAACACACGCTAGCGGGAGGTACACATGTCACTCGAAAGCCAACCACAGACGCCTGTTCCATTGCCAACGATTCAACCACCGACTGAGGGGCCGCTGCGCCGCCATACACACACCTACGATTTGATGCGCCAGTGCATCCACTGTGGCTTTTGCCTGCCAACCTGCCCGACCTATGCCGTGCTGGGCGTCGAAATGGATTCACCGCGCGGACGCATTTACCAGATGCAGGCGGTGGCTGAGGGACGCATGGCGATTTCTCCCGAATTTGTGGAGCATATGTATTGCTGCCTGGGCTGTCGCGCCTGCGAAACCGCTTGCCCCTCCGGCGTGCAATTCGGCAAACTGATCGAATCCGCGCGCGAGCAAATCCAGATGGAGGTAGCGCACACGCCGCTGCTAAGCGTGAATGGAGCGCAACAGCAGCTTCCCGAACCAGAAGGCACCGCACAATATCCCCTGCACAAAGATGAAGGCCGCTCGTCACATCTCGAATCGCCCACCGAACGACTACTGCGGCGTCTTTTCTTTGATGTGATTCTGCCCTCGCGGCTGGCAACGTCGCTGCTCTTTGCCGGATTGAAAGTATACCAGCGCAGCGGGCTGCAAACGCTGGCGCATCGCACCGGCTTGCTCAACCTGGCAAACGCGCTGCCCACGCCATTCAAAGGACAACTCAAAACGCCTGAAGAACTCATGTTTGCGGTAAGTGGCGACCTGCTACCTCAGCCATTGCCAGAAATCACACCTGCGCTCGGCAAGAAACGCTATCGCGTTGGCTTTATAAGCGGCTGTATCATGGATCAGGTGTTCCGCTCCATCAACGAAGCCACCATCCGCGTGCTGACCGCCAACGGCTGCGAAGTGATTACCCCCACACAACAACAATGCTGCGGCGCGTTGCACGTTCACGCCGGAGAAGCGGAACGCGGCAGGCAACTCGCGCGCCAGAACATCGATGTATTCGAGCCATTTAATTGCGATGTGATTATCATCAACTCCGCCGGTTGCGGCTCCAACTTGAAGGAATACGGCCACCTGCTGCGCGACGACCCCGTATACGCCGCGCGCGCGCAAGCATTCAGCGCGAAGGTCAAAGATGTCAGCGAGTTTCTGACCAGCATTGAATTGAACCGCGACATGGGCGAGGTGCAATACACCGTTGCCTATCACGACGCCTGCCATCTTTTTCACGGTCAGAAGGTCAAGCAGCAACCGCGCGAACTCCTCAAAGCTATCCCCGGTCTCAAAATCGTGCCTCTGAAAGAAGCTGAATGGTGCTGCGGGAGCGCGGGTATCTATAACATCACCAATCAGGAGATGGCTTCGCAACTCTTAGAGCGCAAAATGAACAACGTCGCCGCCACAGGTGCACAGGTTATCGCCACCGGCAACCCCGGCTGCATGATGCAAATTGCCCTGGGCGCGCGCCAACGCGATATGGACCTCGACGTAGTTCACCCCGTCGAACTGCTCGATCAAGCATATCGCGCAGGCGGGCTATACGACCTGCCCGTGCGCGATATGCAGACAACAAAGCGACGGCAGCGCAACGTAATCCTTAGCATAGGCATCGGCGTAGCGGTTGGGCTATGGCTGGCGCGCCGCCGCCGCAAAAGCTAAAGGCGATTGGTGCATTACAGTGTAAGAATGGTCCCAAATGCCCGTCGCAAAATTTTATGTATGGCTCTCCACAAATTCAGTAAAGAGCTTGAATACCTCTTCCTGCTTTTCGATGTGGGGTGAGTGTCCACAGTCGGAAAGGACGACTTCGCGGTATTCACCGCCGTTGGCCCGGTAGTTGTTGAAGACGGTACGAATTTGCGCGATCATGGGCTGCACTGGATAGACATCCGCTCCGGGCCAACCCGGAACAGCTCCCAGTTGACCGAGGAAGCCAAAGTCGAAAAACGAAGTATCAGAGACAATCTGGTCGTCTGCTCCACGTATCCATAAGATGGAGGGCTTAGGATTAATGGTGGCGAAGTCGGCCTGATTCAGGTACTTTGGCGAAAGAGCATTGTTGGGTCCCTGTATGCCCGGCGCAACGGTAGGCCAGTTATTCGATGGGGTCATGTCACCTGGATAGATGCCCTCCGTTACTTTGCACGAGAGGATGGAGGTGACATAGACCTCTTCGCGGTCGGGAGCGGCCCGGAAAGGTGGCTTAAAATAGAAAGTGTTCATGACGGTGCGCGGCGAAAACTGCTCGCTGCCACGATCTCCGCGACCTATGCGCTGCACAAAATCGGGGTTAGCAGTGCCACCGCCGCTGCCCGCGAAATCAGGCCAGATCGGCGTACCCTCCGCACCTTTCGTACCCCCAAATCCGAACGGCGAGCCAGGCGCTTGTAGCGTCAACGAAAGGAGCGTGTCGGGATGATCTATCGCAAACTGTAGAGCGATGTTGCCACCCAGTGACCAGCCAAACAGGTGAAACGAACCCAAACCGAGCGCCTGTGTCAGCGAATACACATCATCCGAAAAATCGCGCACTCCCCGCGTCGCATCAATCGGTAGCGCCTCCGTATCGCCAAACCCGCGCATATCCGGCGCGTAAGCGGTGTAGCGACCAGTAGCAGCCAGCGCCAGCATGAAATCCTGGTAGAAGAGGGACGAAGCTGTATTGCCATGCACCAGCACAATAGCCGCGCTTCCTTCGCCCGCCTTGAGATATGCCATCTCCAATCGATCTGTTTTGACGGTGTTTTGAGTAATACCAGCTAAAAGCGATGTTGTCATACGTTGAAAATCCTTCCGTTTGTTTTTTTACGCCTGTGAAACAACTACTCGATAAGATAGATGGCCTCTTGCGGCTGCGAAAACCACTCACAGCCATCGGATGTCACCAGCACTTCATCTTCCTGGCTCACATAGCCACGCTCGGTCATCACGCCCAGTTCGAGCGTGTAGACGGTGCCTTCTTCGATTTTGTTATAGGGCATTTCGCCATAGCGTTGCCAGCGCGGGCCTAACAGTGGACCACCATCGTGCGCGTGCCGACCGACACTATGGCCGAGCGCGTGCTGGTATTCCTCGTAACCAGCATTAACCAGGTAGGCTCGAGCAGCCGCGTCAACCTGCCAACCGGCGATATCCGGCCTAAGAGCGGCTTTCCCCGCCTCGATCGCGCCTTTCACAGCGGCAAAGGCGCGTTGCACCACTTCTGGCGGCTGTTTCTCTCCCGGTTGTAGGACATACCAGATACGCTGCAAATCAGAACAATACGCTTGAGAGCGCACACCCAGATCGAGGCTGGCAATGAAACCTGGCTCAAGCGCAATTTCCGAAGGTATGCCATGCCCAAATAGCGTATTGGGGCCAAACTTCACGCCGGGACAACTGGCATATGACCAGGCCGCGCCTAATCCGCGTTGCTGCATGGCGGCGTGCAACATTTCAGACGTGGCATGTTCAGTCACGCCGGGTCGCATAAAGCCGTTTGCCAGGGCGAATAGCTCTCCGGTTTCTCTGATAGCCTGGCGCATACGTTTTAGTTCGATGGGTGTTTTACGACTGCGCAGGCGAGAGATCAACGGGCCTGCCGAAATAAAACGCTGTGCATAAGGCGTATGCTTTAACGCGGCTCTCAACTGTAAATACATACCATGCGTCAGGCCATCTGCCGCTACATCGTCAAAAGCAAAGTTAATTGCAATTGAGGTCGGATTGACGGCCTTGAGCGCGTCGAGCAGCATGGGGCCATAATCCTGTGTATAGCTCAAAACTCGGTTGTAGAGACCCGATTGCTTGACAAGGTCGTCATCGTAGCGAGCAACAACGGCCACACGTTCGCCAGTTTTCGTCAGCAGGAAAGCAGCGTGCCAGGTAACATCCTGATTAAATATAAGCTTGAGAGCGGGATCGGGCTGCTCATCGGTTTCACGCACAAATGTGAGCCAGCAATCAAGCTGGAGTTCGTTCAATATGCGAATCGCCTGGGCGATTTTCTCTTGGTGCAATTCAGTGTCAATCATAGCCAGTTCCTTTAACCATCCCTCGTTATCTTTATCCAAAGCTATCGGTTTTTAAACCCTGTTTTATTCTATCAAAGAACAAGGTTCCTCTGTATTATGAAGCAAGGAAAACATTCTTACAAGCTTTATCAGCTTTCTCTGAATTTCTTTCTCGCAACAAAAAAGCCAACTGAAATTCAGTTGACTTTTGTTCATTTCTGTTTCTAACCACATGCAGTGAGAATAATTACCTCAATTTTGCCGAGACCAGTCAGGAACCCCGAGGATTCCGAGAGCCAAAGGCTCGCTCTATGTGTCGTACCGTGCTAAACGAAGATACGTGGCGTATTGTTTGCGTATGTCATGTAAAACAAGCCGTTCGATCATTAGTACCGCTTGGCTGCACCAGTTACCCGGCGTCCACCGGCGGTCTATCAACCAGGTCGTCTGCCTGG
>DASTKD010000662.1:0-4674 GCA_035716135.1 Ktedonobacteraceae bacterium | reverse complement strand
GGGTATACCTGCGCGGTCGCATCGTCTTTATTCCTGGAAACTGGAACTACATCATGCCGCCCATACCACCCATGCCGCCCATGCCGGCAGGCATTCCACCAGCGCCTTCTTCCTCTGGCGAGTCAGTGATGAGCGCGTCGGTAGAGAGGAACATGCCCGCGATGCTGGCGGCGTTCTGCAAGGCAGAGCGCGTGACCTTCACCGGGTCAACGATACCAGCCTCGAACATGTCCACGTACTCGCCTTTGAGCGCGTCGAAGCCTTGATTGCGGTCGCTGCGCAGCACATCGGAAACCACTACAGCGCCATCGCGTCCAGCGTTGAAAGCGATCTGGCGCAGAGGCTCTTCGAGAGCGCGGCGCAGGATGTTCACGCCGGTCTGCTCGTCGCCGGCCTCGACCTTCACGTCGTTCAGGACGTGAATGGCATGAACCAGCACGGAACCGCCGCCGGAGACGATACCCTCTTCGATGGCGGCGCGTGTCGCGGACAGCGCATCCTCGACGCGGTGCTTCTTCTCTTTGAGTTCCACTTCGGTCGCCGCGCCAACCTTGATGACCGCTACGCCGCCGGCCAGTTTCGCCAACCGCTCTTGCAGCTTCTCGCGGTCGTAGTCGCTGGTGGTTTCGGCAATCTGGGCGCGAATCTGGCGCACGCGCGCCGCGATGTCTTCCTGTTTGCCAGCGCCTTCGACGATGGTGGTGGCGTCCTTATTAGCGGTGACGGTGCGCGCGCGGCCAAGATCATGCAGCGTGGCGTTCTCAATCTTGAGGCCCGCCTTCTCTGTCAGCACCTTCGCGCCGGTCAGAATGGCGATGTCTTCCAGCATGGCCTCGCGGCGATCACCAAAGCCGGGAGCCTTGACCGCCAGCACGTTGAAGGTACCGCGCATTCTGTTGACTACGAGAGTAGCCAGCGCCTCGCCGTCCACGTCCTCGGCGATAATCACCATATCTTTGCGCCCGGTCTGCAAGACGCGCTCCAAAACCGGCAGGATGTCGGCGATAGCGCTGATCTTCTTATCGGTGATGAGGATGTACGGGCTGGACAACTCGGCTTCCATGCGGTCCATGTTGGTCGCCATGTAGGCGGAGATGTAGCCGCGATCAAACTGCATACCCTCGGTATACTCTTTCTCCATCGCCAGGCCGCGCCCCTCTTCAACGGTAATCACGCCGTCTTTGCCGACCTTCTCCATCACCTCGGCGATCAGTTCGCCAATTTCAGGATCGGCGGCGGAAATGGAGGCCACCTGAGCGATTTGCTCCTGCGTCTCTACCGGCAGGCTCATCGATTTGATCTCTTCGATAACCGCCTCGGTGCCTCTCTCCAGTCCCTTACGCAGGATCATGGGGTTTGCCCCTGCCGCCAGGTTCTTTAATCCCTCGGTGATAATGGCCTGCGCCAGGACCGTCGCGGTGGTCGTGCCATCGCCGGCGATGTCGTTGGTTTTGGTCGCCACCTCTTTGAGCAACTGCGCGCCCATGTTCTCAAAGGGATCAGGCAGGTCAATGTCACGCGCGATGGTCACACCATCGTTGGTGATGGTGGGCGAGCCATACTTCTTATCCAGTACCACGTTGCGACCCTTTGGCCCCAACGTCACTTTCACAGCGCCGGCCAGCACATCCATACCTTTTTTCAAGGATTGCCGCGCCTGCTCATCAAATTGCAGTCGTTTTGCCACGAAATCTACTCCTAAATGTACTCAATCTTACTCGACAATACCCATAATGTCGCTTTCGCGCAGAATCAAATACTCCTCGCCATCCTGCTTAAATTCGGTTCCAGCATACTTTGCGAAAAGCACCTTTTGCCCGACGCTCACTTCGAGCGCGGGCCGCTTGCCATTGTCCAGTACCTTGCCGGGGCCAACCGCCAGGATTTCACCCTCCTGGGGCTTCTCTTTCGCTGTATCCGGCAACACGATACCGCTCTTCGTCACGGTCTCGTTTGATAATGGCTTGACTAGCACCCGGTCACCCAGCGGTCGAATCTTGACGCTCACGGTAGTCATAGTCCAATCCCTCTCACATGATTTTGTAGGAACGCGATTTATCGCGCCCTCTGTTGCACTTTTTTAGCACTCTCAGCGCGAGAGTGCGAACCTGCTTTATCATACACCATTGGAGGCGCGTTCGCAAGGGGGAATTTGGGGAAAAGATTGTAATTGAATACTCCTCCCTCTTACTCGCTGTGGTACAATAGCGGGGACTTTATATCAAACATTTTTAAGCAGGGAAGATAGAGACGATGTTGGAACAGCAAGATTTACTCGCGGGACTCAATGAGCCGCAGAGAAGAGCCGTCACGACGACACAGGGGCCGCTGCTGATACTGGCGGGGCCGGGCAGCGGCAAGACGCGCGTGATTACGCACCGGATCGCTTATCTGGTGCAGCATGAAGAGGTGTCGCCCTGGCATGTATTGGCCGTCACTTTCACCAATAAGGCTGCGAAGGAGATGCGCGAGTGGCTGGAGAAGCTGGTGGGTGTCAATGAATCAAAGGAAATGATGATCGGCACATTTCACGCCATTTGCGCGCGCGTGTTGCGCATCGAAGCCGACTATCTCGCTCCCCTGGGCCTCAACCGCTCGTTTGTGATCCTCGACGCCAGCGACCAGACTACGCTCATCAAACGTGCCATTAAAGAGTTGGATCTGGATGAGAAGCAGTACAGGCCCGCCACGATGCAGGCGCTGATTTCGCGCGCCAAGAACGATATGCAGAACCCCGACCAGATGGCCGAACGTGCCGCCAAATATGCCGAAGAGGTAGCGGCGCGCATCTATAAAGCTTATCAAAGGCTGATGCGCGCCAATAACAGCGTCGATTTCGATGATTTGCTGCTGCTTACCGAACGATTGTGGCGCAATGAGCCAGAGGTCTTGCGCAGGTACCAGCGACGCTGGCAATACATTCATGTGGACGAATTCCAGGATTGCAACCTGCCACAGTACAAACTGATTCGCCTGCTGGGATTGGGTTCTATCTCCGATGAGCGACCTGAAGGGCTGGGCAATGTGTGCGTGGTCGGCGACGATGACCAGATGATCTACACCTGGCGCGGGGCCAGTTCCGAGAACGTGCTGCGTTTCGAGCGCGATTTTCCCCAGGCGAAGATCATCCTGTTGGAACAGAACTATCGTTCGACGCAGACCATCCTGGACGCGGCGCAGAACGTCGTGCGACGCAACCGCTCGCGCAAGGATAAAAGCCTGTGGACGGCGTTGGGTCAGGGCGAGAAGATCATCGTGCATGAAGCGTGGGACGAGGAGGAAGAGGGTCTGTTCGCCGGACACGAAATCCAGCGTTTGCTGGCGCGCGGCGAGGTCAGGCAGCGCGGCGATATTGCCGTGATGTATCGCACCAACGCGCAGTCGCGCGCGCTGGAAGAGCAATTCATGCGTCTCAACATCCCTTACAAGGTCATAGGCAGCCGCAAATTCTATGAACGCAAAGAAATCAAGGACATGCTGGCTTACCTGCGCCTGCTGCTCAATCCCTACGATGATTTGAGCTTGCAGCGCATCATCAACGTGCCGAATCGCAAAATCGGCCCCAAAACGCTGGGTGAGTTGCAGCACTGGGCCAATGAGCAGCATATCACGCTCTATGATGCCGTGCAGCGTATTGAAGAGCATCCCACGCTTGGCAAAGCGGCCAAACAATCTCTGGCAAACTTCGCGCAAATGCAAACAGATTTTCACAACGCCATAGACGAGCTACGCCTGCCCGAGTTGATTGATAGAGTGGCCGAACGCAGCGGCTTAGGCCCGGACTTGCGCGAACAGGACGACGGCGAAGAACGCTGGAGCAACGTGCTGGAATTGCGCCGCGTGGCAGGCGATTACGCCGAGATTGAGACGCATACCGCGCTCGAACTCTTCCTCGAAAACGTGGCGCTGGTGGGCGGCGCGGACACCGTGCAGACGGGTGAAGACGGCACATTGATACAGGAAGAGAACCGCGACGCCGTGACGCTGATTACCCTGCACGCCGCCAAAGGACTGGAGTACCCGGTGGTCTTTATCGTAGGCATGGACGAAGGCTCGCTGCCCCATTCGCGCTCCGTCGATAAACCCGAACAACTGGAGGAGGAACGCCGCCTGGCCTATGTTGGCTTCACACGCGCGATGCGCCGCCTTTACCTGTTGCGCGCGATGCGCCGCTCCTACTTTGGCGACGTGCAGTCAACCGAGCCATCGCGTTTTCTCGAAGACATCCCCTTGAACCTTGTCTCGAATTCGGGCGCTGCCGGTGGGCGTTCCGCTCCGCGTCCATCAGCCAATCGCCGCCCGTCCTGGGACGACGACTTCAACCAGGATCGCTCGTATGGGCGCGATTCGGGTCGCGTCTTCGGCTCTGGCAAACCGCAGCCCAACGCCTGGCAGCCGCGCTCAACTCCCACGCCCAATATTCCCGCGAAATCAACGCCTGCACCGCTCCCATCAGCAAGGAGCAGCACACCGGCAACACCACCGCCCGCCGCAAAGCCAGCCGCGCAGCAATTCAAACCCGGCGATGCCGTGCGCCATAACGCCTTTGGCGAGGGCGTTATCCTCAAAAGCGAGATGGTGCAGGATACCGAATTCGTCGATGTGCAGTTTCATGGCAAGCACGGCAAGAAGCGCCTCAGCATGGACTTCGCCAGACTCGAAAAAATATAATAT
>DASTKD010000661.1:0-6458 GCA_035716135.1 Ktedonobacteraceae bacterium | reverse complement strand
ATCATGAATGTCAATCACGAGTTGCGCACACCGCTGACCGCTATCTCCGGCTATATAGACCTCCTCATAAACTGGAATGATAAGCTTGACGAGGAGGCGCGTCTGAAGTTCCTCAGAAATACATTGGATAGCTGCGATGATTTACAGATGTTAATCAGCAATGTGCTGGACGCCTTACAGATCGACATGGGGAAAGATCATATCACCATCCAAAGATTTTCCGTTCTTGACGAGGTGCGAGAGGTACTGACGCATACTAACCCGGCATGGCTGCGCTCACATCGCGTGCAGGTGAATATCTCTGAGAAGCTGACCATGCAGGCCAATAAGCAGTACTTCCGCCAGGTTCTGCGCAATCTGCTCTCCAACGCTTTCAAGTACGCGCCAGCAGATACCGAAGTGTTCATTGACGCGGCACCCTGCGACAAAGATACTCCTTCCGGTCGTACAGCGCCGCAGGTGTGTATTCAGGTGAAAGATGCTGGCCCCGGCATTCCACCGGGCGAGCTTTCCAACCTGTTCGGCCAGTTTGTGCGCCTCGAACGCGATCTCTCCGGTCCGGTGCGCGGAAGCGGGCTGGGACTTTATATCAGCAAACAGATGGTGGAGTCGATGGGAGGCCGCATCTGGGTGGAAAGCGCAGGCGTACCCGGACGGGGAAGCTGTTTTTACTTTACCCTGCCCTCCGGTCTCTCCCAGGAGTTGATAAACGCCCTTGCCCGCGCGGAATCGATGCCATAGGCCCCTGATTGAGCTGACTTTTCATGCCTGCGCGAAAGTATCGATCATCAGCTTCACATCGTCGCCGAGGGGGTAGAGGATGGGGCAGGTGCAGCCGTTGCGGTTGTATTCTTCCACTTTGGCGCGGACTTCGTCGGGCGTGCCACTGGCGGTGATGCGCTCGATCAATTCGTCGGGTACGAACTGCATGGCCTCGTGAATCTGCTCTTTGGTGGCGGGCCAGCCGAGGATGGTTTGAATCTTCTGCACGGTTTCCTGCGGGGTGCCACTGGCGTGGGCGATATGCGGCTGCTGCGCGAGGTATTGCGTAAGCAATTCTTTGGCTGCCTGCACCGCGCGGTGATGATCGTGATCTATCGAGCATACAATCAATTGCGGGCGGTCAATGTCGTCCAGCGCGCGCCCGGCTTTTTTTGCGCCGATCTCGATATGCTTCAAGGCTTCAATATTGTATTCGGGCGGCACGCAATAATTGAGCGCGACGCCGTCGGCTATTTCGCCTGCCAGTTCCATCATGCCCATGTGCGTCGCGCCAATGTAAATCGGCACGTTGCGCGGTTCGCGGCGACCATGCACCACGTCAAGTTCAATGCCGTCCACATAGTGAAATTCGCCGTGAAAGGTGACGCGCTCCATGTTGAGCAGCCGTTTGAGGACTTCGATGGTCTCGCGCATGGCCTTGATGGGTTTTTTGCGTTCGACGCCCACATTTTTCGCCAGTGGGTCCCACCACGCGCCAATGCCACAAATAATACGATCAGGAGCGAGGTCGTCGAGCGTTAAGAAAGTGGCGGCCAACAAGCCGATATTGCGCGTCCAGTTGTTGATGACCCCGCTGCCGATCTTCACGCGCGATGTGACCGCCGCGAATGCCGCCATTGGCACAATGGCGTCGCGCACGAGGCGCGATTCCGCCTGCCACACCGCCTCAAAGCCGCGCTGCTCGGCATACTGCGCGTATGCCATGCCTTCGCGGATTTCATGTTTATCTTGCAGGTACATTGCAACACGAGCCATATCGCCCTCCTTAACTCACTACAGGCCGTCAATTTAAGCTCTATTTTATCACATCAACACTGTTGTGGGAACGAACCTGGGCGGGGGCAGAATCCCCGCCAATTGTCATCCTGAGCGCAGCGAAGGATCTACACGGTGCCGACGAGAGATCCTTCGCTGCGCTCAGGATGACAGGAGGGGTTGTAGAAGTTGCCTCAAAAAAGGGCTAGACAGGTATGGTATGCTTGATGAGTGCTGTATGGCGTATTGTTGCTCAGAGTAGATTGTTTATTGGAAGCTGCGCGATACAGATGTTGTGGGGCTAGAAAGACCTGATACATAGGGTCGCCCCTGGATTTGAGAAGGATACATGTCAATGAATGATCAGACTCTGTATTGCCGCGATTGCAACCAGGAATTCACTTTCACGGTTGGCGAGCAGGAATTTTACGCGAGCCGTGGGCTGACCAACGCGCCCAGTCGCTGCCCGGAGTGCCGCGCCGCGCGTAAGCAGGCTGGCGGCGGCGGATATAGTGATCGCGGGTCCCGCGGTGGCGGCGGCTATGGCGATCGCGAGCCTCGCCAGATGTACAGCGCCACATGCGCAAGCTGTGGCAGAGAAGCGCAGGTGCCTTTCCAGCCGCGCGAAGACCGCCCCGTCTATTGCAGCGATTGCTACCAGTCGCAAGGCTCTGGCCGCGGCAATAACAACCGCCGCTCGCGCTGGTAGTCCTGGTGACAGAAATTTTAGTGCATCCAGGCGATTCTTTTGAGTTCGTACTCAAGCGCTTCAAGCGTAAAGTACAGGAAGCTGGCATTCTGTCGGAGGCGCGGCGTCGGAGACATTTCGAGAGTCCGCAAGCCCGGCGGAAACGCAAAGCAGAGGCTCAACGCAGGAGGCGTCGGCGCGTTCATTAAAGCAGGTTCTCTTATCGCTATTTTACCTGGTATCAGGAAGGTTTTGCGTTGAAAATGAACAGCCAATCCCGAACCTTTGTCAGGCAAGTCCAGGTAGATTTGCTGGCGCTTAGCGATACTGACCTTTATCACATTATTCACCGGTGGGTAAATGAGCAAAACACTTCCGGGCAATTTCCCGATCTGGCAGAGGACACTCTGTATGTATTAGGGTATACCCGTGTAGTGGCGGAAACTCCCCTGTCCACTGGTGAGTCTGAAGCAGCAGATGAGCTGCCGGCGACATGGCAAGCGCCTTCGCCAGCTCATCTACGCACCCTGCTTGTCGATATGGACGTGAATCTGTTTGCTCAGCACGTAATCACGCTGGCATATCGCTCCCTCCACACTATATATCCCGAATGGTATGATGGGTTGACTTTTAATGCCCATCTTGCCAACTATCTACGCCAGCTACGTACACCCTCTCATCACGTTGATATTGCAACCATCAGAAATCCATAATCTACCAGACAACGTATTGTTGGGGGTTTTCGCGGCTTGCTCGCGTGGGGCATGATGACCCCGCGATGAGCATGGCGACCCTTGCGGTCGCCATGTCGCCCCTGCGGGCGTCACTACCTTAGACCTGTAAGAACCTCGCAATTTTACCGCGTATGCCTCGTGGCGTCAGGCCGAGATCGGCGTCGTGATCTTGTGGCGTGCCATAACGTTCTAATACGCGATATGGCACACCGATACTTTCAAGACGCACAGGCATCTGCTGCATAGCGGCGTAGATGTCGCGCGCCAGCGCTCCCTCATAGTAGGGTTCCACCACCACGATATTGCTGCTGCGTCCAACCTCGCGCAGCGTCTTGCCATCGAATGGAGCGACGGTGGTGCAGTAAAGCACGGTCACATCCATATCCTCGACGGCTGCCAGGGTTGGCGCGAGCATTGGCCCGACAGCTATCACGGTGGCCTGCTCTCCCCGTCTCACTACCGTGAGCTTACCAAATTGCATGGGCGTGTCAAAAGGATTTTTGCTGAGGCCGAGGCGATAGTAGGTGTTCGCGCCGTTACCATACGATTCGCGGAACAGCGCGTCAAATTCGGCGGACGTGCCTGGCACAACGATCTGCATACCAGGTAGGCCATGCATGATATGCACGTCGCCCGGCCCCTGATGCGTCATGCCCTCAGTGCTGTAATCGTAGGATGCCCCGCTACTGATAAACTTGCCGCTAAGCTGCTGGTAGCAGAAATCGTCCTTGATCTGCTCAAATGGCCGCTCGACCAGGAACGGCGCGAAGGAATGCATGACCGGAATGAACCCTTCGAGCGCGAAACCAGCCCCCACGCTTATCATGGTTTGCTCCATGATGCCCAGGTTAAAAATGCGCTCCCGCACCTCCTGTTTTTGGCTGTGAAACAATTCATCGCTAATATCCGCCAGCACAATCACCATTCTTTTGTCTTGTAATAGCATATCTTCCAGTGTTTCAACCATCTGCTGGCGCATCATCGTTTGCATTTGTATAGCTCCTTCTATCCAATCTCGGCCACGATAACTGTAGGACGCTCGGCATCTACATGCGTGAGCGCATCGTAAATCTGCTCATGGTCGCGGCCATCGATGGTAGTGGCAGCCCAGCCAAAGGCAGAGAATTTGGCTGCCAGGTCGCCAAGCTCCACCGAGCTTGAGTGGTTATTGATGGCGATACAGGTGAGGTTGGAAAGATGCTGACGACCTGCCTGCAAGAAGGCTTCCCAGATGCTGCCCTCGTTGCATTCGCCATCGCCGATCAGCGCGAAGACGCGCCGGTCGCTCTTTTTGAGGCGCAGGGCCAGCGCCATACCAACGGCCATCGGCAAGCCATGCCCCAGCGAGCCGGTAGAGGTCTCGACGCCCGGCACCTGGTTGCGATCAGGGTGCGCCCCCAGAATGCTATCCCACTGCCGGAATTTTTTGAGTTCGGCGACCGGGAAAAAGCCCTTGTCCGCCAGTATAGCGTAGTAGGCGACCGGCCCGTGTCCTTTACTCAACACAAAGCGGTCGCGTTCCTCGCTGCGCGGGTTGCGCGCATCATAGCGCATGACGCGATCATACAACACCCACAGCACATCCAGCGTCGAATATGAGCTTGAATCGTGCTTCTCATCACCGATCTGTTCTCTCAATAAAGGTTCCAGATGCTCTCTCGCGTTTGTCATATGTGTTTACACCTCGATTTCCAAATTGGGCGATTGTTTTCCCCTGTCCCAAATGATTTTTGCCAGCCAAAAACGGAAATTGTACAAATCGGTCGCCCCGCAACTGTAGGGACAAGGGGCGGGGTAGGGTGGATGAGGGGGCCTTGTGCTTGTCCTCCTCGGGTGTACGTCATTCGGTGGGGCATCGTGTAACCCCGACGGGATCTGCCTGCCACGAGGACAAGCACAAGTCCCCCACCTCTCCCCACATCCGCCCCTTGTCCCTACAGGATAGCCACGTCCATTCCCTTATTCGATTAGGAAAATTCATCAGGACGGAGACGGATAATTAACGATACAAGCATACGCTGATTTTGCCAATCCTGTAATGGCCGGAGGGGCAGTCAGTGGCCTGTACAAGAGAACAGGCCACATCTTTATGGACGGGAGTGGACTTAATCGAAGACAACGGGCAGTTGTTTCAAGCCGCGAAAGACGATGCCGCCTGCCCATTCGGCTTCTTCGTTTGCCAGGTGCAGGTTGGGGAAGCGGTTCAGCAGGGCGTGAAAGGCGATTTCGCTTTCGAGGCGGGCGAGGGGCGCGCCCAGGCAGAAGTGGATGCCGAGTCCAAAGGAGAGATGGCGGTTCTCCGGGCGATCAAGGCGCAGGCGGTCCGGTTCAGAGAATTGCGCGGGGTCATGGTTGGCGGCTCCCATGCACATGACGACCTCCTGCCCTTCGCTGATGAGTTTGTCGCCAATGTGCATATCTTCTTTGGCGCGCCGCGAGGTCATCTGAACGGGGCTATCGTAGCGCAGCAACTCCACGACGGCTGAGGGCATGAGTGAAGGTTGGTCTTTCAATTGCCGCACCTGCTGCGGGTTGCGTAACAGGGCCAGTGTGCCATTGCCGATCAGGTGCATGGTGGTGCCGTGTCCGGCGGCCATGATGAGTACGCAGTTTCCCAGCAGTTCCTCTTCGCTGAGCGCGTCTCCCTGCTCTTCAGCGTTTATCATGGCCTGCATGAGATCGTCTCTGGGGGCGTTACGCCGCTGGCGGATGACCTGGCGGAAATATTCCATAAATTCGGAGACGCCGTGCAGGGCCAGAAAAGCGTCCTCCATCGAGAGGTTGCCGCCCTCCAGCAGCGAGCCGAAGTTGGCCGACCAGGCATTGAGCTGTTCGCGGTCTTCGGGCGGTACGCCCAGCATGGTAGCAATGACGATGGCTGGTAATGGAAAGGCATAATCGCGGATCAGTTCCATACTTCCCCGCGCCTGTGCGTTGTCCAACAGTTCGTTAGCAATTTGTTTGATGGCTGGACGCAAGTTCTCGACCACGCGCGGCGTGAAGGCTTTGGCGACCAGACCGCGCAGGCGCGTATGATCGGGCGGGTCCATGAAGAGCATTTGCCGCGTCAGCGCGCGAATGGGCGGTTCCAGCATGGGGCGCATCTCTTCAGGAATCCAGCTTATATCTTCCATGAAGCCGCTGGCGGAGAAGCGCGCGTCGCGCAGCGCGGATGAGACATCGACATAGCGCGTCAGCACCCAGCTATTGGCGCGTTCATCCCAGTATACCGGGTCGGCCTCGCGTATCCTCTGGTACAGCGCGTAGGGGTTCGCAAT
>DASTKD010000660.1:0-5827 GCA_035716135.1 Ktedonobacteraceae bacterium | reverse complement strand
CGCCCCGGCAACCTTGTGATGGAATAGATACTAGACAGAGTGTGTTATCCTATGCTGGAAATTGGGTGTGGGGATGAAAAATAGTTGCTACCCTCTTGTCAACATGTGCTATCCTATGCTGTGAATGGCTTGCGAGTGTGTTGATTAAGGGTAAAGCTGTGGCTGGTAGTAGCTTATCGCTATGGTGTAACCGTAAATTTAAGAAGGTATCAGGGGAAAAGGGAATGGCAAAAAAGTTAGTAATTGTTGAGTCTCCGGCGAAAGCCAAAACGATAGAAAAATTTCTGGGGCGGGATTATGAAGTTCGGGCCTCAATGGGGCATATTATCGATTTGCCCAAAAAGGGTCTGGGCGTCAATACACGGAAAGATTTCGCGCCACAATATGAGATTATCGAGAAAAAAGATAAGCTGATCGAAGATCTGAAAGCTGCTTCCTTGCGTGCTGATGAGGTTTACCTGGCCCCTGACCCTGACCGCGAGGGCGAATTTATCGCCTGGTCGCTCAAAGAAACGCTGGGACTACAGCATCCACACCGCGCCGTCTTTAACGAAATTACGAAAGGGGCGGTGCAGCAGGCCATTCGCAAGCCGCGTGAGATCGATGAAGACCTCTTCAATGCGCAGCAGGCGCGGCGCGTGCTGGATCGGCTGGTGGGCTATAAAATCAGTCCGCTATTATGGCGGCGCATTCAATCGGGTACCAGTGCCGGGCGCGTACAGTCTGTGGCGCTTAAACTGATCGTTGATCGAGAAAGCGAGATTCGCGCCTTCATCCCGGAAGAATACTGGAGCATTACCGCTCTGCTGAGTAAGCTGGGTGAAATGGAGCGTTTTGAGGCTAACCTGATAACGCGGCTCAAAGATATTGCCGAGTTTAATCGAGCGGAAAACGCGCCAGAAGGCGACGAGCAGGGCGAGGCGAACGCGCAAAAAGCCGGGGCGAACGGTAACGGTAACGGGCAAAACGGCGCTAAACCGGCCCAGGTGTCCAAAGGACGTATCAAAATTTCCTCGAAAGAAGAGGCTGACAGCATTCTCAGCGACTTGAAAGGCGCGACCTATACGGTTCTGAAGGTGGAAGAGAAGGAGCAGCGTCGCCAGCCCAATCTGCCTTATACAACCAGTACCATGCAGCAGGATGCTTCGTCGCGGCTGTACTTTAAGCCTAAGAAAACCATGAGCATCGCGCAGCAACTCTACGAGGGTATCGAACTGGGCGAGCGCGGCCATCAAGGTCTGATAACCTATATGCGTACCGACTCCACGCGCATCGCGGACGAGGCGCAAAAGAGAGTCAAGGACTACATCGGACAGGAATTTGGGCAACCCTATGTTGGCGCAGGGCGTACAGGCAAGGCGAAGGCCACGACGCAGGATGCGCACGAAGCCATCCGCCCAACAGACCCGGCGCTGACGCCGCAGCTTGTCAAGTCGCACCTGACGCCCGATCAATTCAAGCTGTACAACCTGATCTGGCGGCGTTTTGTTGCCAGCTTCATGACACCCGCCGTGTTTGATACGGTACGCGCTGATATTGTCGCGGCCCAGTACGTCTTTCGCGCCACCGGTTCGCATCTCAAGTTCCAGGGCTTTTACGCCGTCTGGCCGCACGAAGACGACGAGAAAGTGCTACCCGCGCTGGCTGCCGACGAGACGCTGCACTTGCACGATTTACAATCGGCCCAACATTTTACCCAGCCGCCTCCGCGCTTCACCGAGGCCAGTCTGATTAAGGAACTGGAAGAGCAGGGTATTGGACGGCCAAGTACCTATGTTCCCATTATCAGTACCATTCAGGATCGCGGCTATGTTGAGCAGGAACAGCGGCGTTTTATGCCCACCTGGCTGGGTGAAACGGTCAACGAAGTCATGAACAAGCACTTCCCGGATATTGTGGATGTTGGCTTTACGGCTGCTATGGAGCGCCGGCTGGACGACGTGGAAGAGGGCAGGCAATCCTGGAAAGAGTTCCTGCGTCACTTCTATGGCGATTTTAAGGTATCGATGGAGAAGGCCGAAGCTGAGATGAATCGCGTACAGAAGCCTGTCGAGGAACTGGACGAAGCCTGTCCTGAATGCGGGCGTAACCTGGTGATTCGCACCGGACGCTTTGGGCGCTTCATCTCCTGTTCCGGCTTTCCAGAATGTCGCTATGGTCGCTCGGTCGTGACAAAGACGGGCGCGCTCTGCCCGAATTGCGGCGGCGACCTGGTAGAACGCAAAACGAAGCAGAAGAAACGCATCTTCTATGGCTGCAACAACTATCCAACCTGCAACTTTGCCATCTGGGAAAAGCCCGTGCCTGAGCTTTGCCCTAACTGTAACGGCCTGATGGTAGTCCCGCGCGTGGGCGCGGACCCCGTCTGCTATAATGAAGTTATCGTGCCGCGCCGCAGCGCCGAGGAAAAGCCCCATCAAAATGGGGCGGCTCCCCGCCGCGCATCGCGCAAACAATCAACCAGCGAGAGCGAGCAATCGCAGGATACCCTGGCTAAACCTGCCACAAAGACCAGAACCACGCGCCGCGCAGCTTCGACAACCGCTAAGCGAGGGGCAACTAAAAAGACGACGACGCGCGCCACCGCTAAAAAGGCAACAACCTCAACCGCTAAGAGAAAAACGACCGCAAAGCCGAAAAGAAGCTAGAAGTACGCATAGCGACTGATGAGAGCGTGGCGACCGGACGGGACATGGCGACCGCAAGGGTCGCCATGTCCCGCGCGGCGGTCGCCATGTCTACTTCGGTCGTCATGCCGTTAGGATTAGAACCTGCCCTACCCGAATCAGTGGATGTGCGCTATATGCTATAATCAAGTGCCGATGATGGCGCACATGTTGGAAGCTCTGCTGGTTTGGAGGAATTGATGCAACATGCAGTCACACTCATTCCTGGGGATGGAACGGGGCCGGAAATAACGGAGGCGACTCGCCGCGTGCTGGAAGCGACGGGCGTTCAGTTCGACTGGCACGTACAAACGGCGGGATTAGAGGTACTCGAAAAGTATGGCACAGTTATACCCGATGAGGTAATTGAATCGATAAAACAGACAAAAGTGGGATTGAAGGGGCCGATTACGACTCCAGTGGGACGCGGGGCGCGCAGCGCGAATGTGGCGCTCAGGAAAAAACTTGATCTCTACGCCAATTTGCGACCGGCTAAAACCTATCACGGGTTGCGCTCGCGCTACGAGCATATTGATCTGATTATCGTGCGCGAGAATACCGAGGACTTATATGCTGGCATCGAGTTCCAGCGTGGCACCCCGGAGCAAGAAGAGATGCTCGATACCATCGCGCGCACTACGGGCAGTCGTCTTGACGCGAATTCCGCTATTAGCATCAAGTATATTTCGGTTCTGGCGACTCGTCGCATTGTCAAATTCGCTTTCGATTATGCTCGCTCCAATGGACGGCGTAAGGTTACGGCGGTTCACAAAGCCAATATCATGAAATTTTCTGATGGCTTATTTCTCTCCATTGCGCAAGAAGTCTCCAAAGAGTATCCCGAAATCCAGTTCGAGGATCGTATCGTGGATAATATGTGTATGCAACTGGTGCAGAAGCCTGAAATGTATGATGTGCTGGTGCTGCCCAATCTGTATGGCGACATCATCTCCGATCTATCCGCTGGACTGATTGGGGGATTGGGGGTCGCGCCGGGCGCAAACATTGGCAGCCAGTGCGCGGTATTTGAGCCGGTGCATGGCAGCGCGCCCAAGTATGCCGGTCAAAACAAAGTCAACCCGATGGCAATGATGTTTTCAGGCGTCATGATGCTGCGTCACCTGGGCGAGAAGGACGCCGCCAACCGCCTCGAAAAAGCTCTGGCGCAGGTAATTGCCGAGGGGAAAAATGTGACCTACGATCTCAAACCGCGCCCGGACGACCCGACGGCGGTGGGAACCTCGCAGGTAGCCGACGCGGTAATCGAGAAGTTGCAGAAAATATAATGGGTGCCAGGCGCGAGCGGGCGGGGCGACATGTGTGAAACATGGCGACCGCAAGGGTCGCCACTACTATACGACGGCCTGAGACGCGGCTTCATACGGGTATGGTAGTGGCGACCCTTGCGGTCGCCATGTACCCTTGCTGCATCCTGTATTTCGTCTCTCTTACGATCTGGGGATACCCATACCATCGATGGTGGTGCGCCATTTGTGGCGAGCCTGGATGTAGCGCACCGTACCTGAACGCGAGCGCATCATGACCGACGAGGTGCGTGCGCCCCAGCCAAAATATTTGACGCCATCAACCAGTTCTCCAGTAGTGATGCCGGTGGCGGCAAAGGCGACATCAGTGCCTTTTACAAGGTCATTGGTCGTATAGATCTTCTCCAGATCTATGCCGTCAGCCTTGAGCTTTTCGCGTTCCTCGTCACTGCGCGGCCAGATTTTGCACTGGATCGCGCCGCCAATACATTTGATAGCTGCCGCCGCCAGCACTGCTTCTGGCGCGCCTCCTATGCCAAACAGCACATCCACGCCGCGATAATCTTCCATGGCCGCTTGAATGGCTGCCGATACGTCGCCATCCATGATAAGACGGATACGCGCGCCCGCTTCGCGCACCTGCGCGATGATCTCCGTGTGGCGCGGGCGATCCAGAATTACGACTGTCAAATCATCAATTTGCGCGTCGCGCGCGCGGGCAATATTTTCCAGATTCCTGGTAATAGGAGCGTTGATGTCGATCACATCGCGCGCGAAAGGGCCAACCGCGATCTTTTCCATGTAATAGACGCCGGGAGGTGCGGAATACATGCTGCCACGTTCCGCTGTGGCGACTACGGCGATAGCTCCCGACAGGCCGAGCGCGGTCAGTCGCGTACCGTCTACCGGGTCAACAGCAACATCAACATCGGGTGGCATCCCGTTGCCGATTTCTTCGCCGACGTACAGCATAGGCGCTTCATCCTTCTCGCCCTCGCCAATCACCACGACTCCATGCATGTCAACGCCGTCTAGCGCCTGGCGCATGGCATCGACGGCGGCCTGATCGACTCTGATCTTGTCGCCCTTGCCCATAAAGCGCCCCGCGCTCAACGCGGCGGCCTCGGTTACGCGCACAAGCTCCATGCCCAGGTTGCGCTCCCTGGTGCCGGACTGCACAAAACGCTCATCTGGCATACGTACTTACACCTCCATGCTGTAGCTAAATCGTTACTTGACGTGGGTGAACGCGGCTGTGTTCTGCCGTTATGATGGCTCGCAACTTCTCGGCAGCTTCTGCGACATGTCCCTGGCGATTCGTAATCACATAGTCGTACCAGTCTCGTTCCGCTAACTCGTTGCGGGCGTCTTCCAACCTGCGTTTGAGTTCATCGGCTGTTTCGGTGTTGCGATTGGCAAGCCTGGTTGTCAACTCCTCTAATGACGCGGGTACAAGGAAAATAAAGATGGCTCCAGGCACTTTCTTCCGTACCGTTGCCGCGCCTTTTACATCGATTTTGAGCAGCACATCGCGTCCCGCGTTTAAATTATCGCGGATAGGTTGGCGTGGTTGGCCGTACCAGTTGCCATGCACATTGGCAAACTCAAGCAACTCATCTTTCCCGACAAGCTTCTCGAATGTCTCTTTGCTGATGAAATTGTACGGATTGCCCTCGCTTTCGCCTGGGCGCGGCTGGCGGGTCGTCACGGAAGGAACGACGAAAAGGTTCATCCCCTGCGCTCTGGCCGCGCTGATGACCGTATCTTTGCCGGTACCGGATGGGGCCGAGAGTACGAAGAGGAGTCCCTGGCGGGGTAACGGTAGGGATGCCCCCTCCTGCTGGGACATGTGACGCTCCATCTCAAGTTGCATTCTGTTTGTCCTGTGCTGCCTGA
>DASTKD010000659.1:0-2879 GCA_035716135.1 Ktedonobacteraceae bacterium | reverse complement strand
GTGCTCGTCGCATCTGGCTCTCGACTGCCGAGGCGCTTGGCTCTCGGCGCGGGCGACCACCAGGGTCGCCCCTACGTTCGCCTCATCCCGTTGCCGGTTTCTTTTGTTCATCCTCATTATCGGCCTGCGAGGTGGGCCGATAAATCGGCGATGGGCGCGCTGAAGCGGCCCCTACGGTCATTGCACACGTTTAGTGGGCGTGGTGGTGCGCGTGTTCATGCGAGTGGTCGGGCCAGTGCTGGTGCATGTGAGTGTGTTTTGTACCTGCCGGGGGCAGCTCCTCCGGGGTGTGGGTGTGCGTGCCTTCGAGGTGGTTGGGATGGTCGTGGCCGCGCCAGAGGTGATTGGGGTTGTAGTTGGCGACCAGCAGACTCTCTCCATGATGCCAGCGGGCGCGGAAGATGTCGTAATTTTTCTTGCTCTTCGTGGCGCGTTCGTCCTCGCTCAGGCTGAACCATTCGCGGTGCGGGTGCTTCTCAAGCAGCGCGGCCACCTGAGGCGCGACGAAGACGCGATACCCGGCAGCCTTGATGAAGAAGCTGAGATGAATGTCCATCAGGCGATAGAAACGGAACCTCTCGTCGATCCAGCCGATTTCGGGCAGCAGTTTGCGGCGGAAGGCCATCAGGTAGCCCTCAACGGCGTCCACGTCGGGACTTTCGCCGGGCCAGTTCAATGTTGGTTCATAGAACTCGCGCAAGTCTTGCGTAACCAGTCCATAGGGGCCGGTCAGGCCAACGTTGCGGTCGGCAAGGACGCTGACAAGCGGCGTCCAGATATCACCTTTGATCTCAATCGAGGTATCCATGAGCACGATATAGTGGCCGCGACTGGCGCGCATGGTAGCGTTGCGCCCGGCGGCAAAGCCCATGTTGTGATCGGCAAAAAGTACCTGCAAAGCGATGCGCTGTCCGTGTTCCCCCGTGAGATCACCGCTGCGAGCAAGCTGTTGCAGGTACGACAGTGTATCATCGGTTGAGCCGTTATCGACAATCACCAGTTCGAGATGCCGGGAATTGGAATAGCGACAGATGCTCTGGATACAGCGTTCCAGGTCTTCGCGGCTATTGTGTGCCAGCAGGTTGATCGAGAACTCGAATTGATCGGGCGTCTGGGTGTAATCGGGCGCGTCTGTGGAACTGGAGATGGCCGCAAACTCTTCCTCCGAGCGTCGCGGCAGCACCAGCGAGCCGCGCTCCGTGTCGCGCACATCATACCCGGAAACGCGCAACTCCTGGCGCACCTGGTCAGCCCGTGGGTACTGCTGCTGGTCACGCAATCCCCCGCGCTCGCGCACCTGTGCCGCGACTCCGGCAGGCACCGCTGCCAGGTAGACCTGCGGGTTGGTGCGCTGCCGCGGGCGCTCGCTGAGCAGGTAGCCCTTGAGATCGAAGCCGAGAACGCGGTCAATGTCGAGCAATAGGCGCAGCTTCGTTGTGGCATCCAATTCGTCTGAGCGCAGTAGAGACCAGACGACGGACATGGCACGCGGCATATTCAGGTCGTTCTCGACCTCTGTCAGGAACGTATCGCGCCAGTGGCTCTCTTCTACCGGCTCTTCTGAGAACAGTCGCTCTTTGTCCGCCTCGGTAAACAACTGGTAGGCGCGATCGCGCAGGCGGTCGAGGGCGGTCTGCGCGGCTTGCAGGGCGCGGAAGGTGAAGTTGAGGCGGCTGCGGTAGAGGGCGGTGGTATAGAAGTAGCGCAGCGCCATCGGGTCGAAGCCACGCGCCTCAATTTCAGAGCAGGTATATGCGTTGCCGGTGGATTTCGCCATTTTCTGACCATCGGCCAGCAGGTGCTGCGCGTGTACCCAGTAATTGACGAATGGCTCGCTGGTAAAGGCTTCGCTCTGCGCAATCTCGCCTTCGTGGTGCGGGAAGATATTATCGACGCCCCCCGTGTGAATATCGAAATGCTGGCCCAGGTATTTCATCGACATGGCGCTGCACTCAATGTGCCAACCGGGGAAGCCGAGACCCCACGGGCTTTCCCAGGCCATCTCGCGTCCAGGCTCGCCCAGCTTCCACAGGGGAAAATCTTCCGGGTTGCGCCGGTCAGCCGCCATCGCATCGCGCACACCGGCCAGCATGTTCTCTAACTGGTTGCCCGAAAGTTTGCCATATTCAGGGAAACGCTTGACATCGAAGTAGACATTGCCATTCACCTCATATGCGAACCCTTTTTCAATCAGGCCAGAGACAATGGTAAGCATTTCGGGAATGTGCTGCGTGGCGCGAGGAAAGACATGCGCGGGCAGGATGTTGAGTTTGGCTTCGTCACTATGAAAGGCTTCGGTGTAAAACCGGGCAATCTGGGCTGACGTGCGGCCCTCTTTCCGTGCCTGTGCGATCATCTTATCCTCGCCCCGGTCTAACATCTCCTGGCGCATGTGTCCAACATCGGTGATATTCTTGATATGCAGCACGTCATAGCTGCGATACTCAAAAGCGCGGCGCAGCCAGTCGGCCATCGTGAACGTTCGCAGGTTGCCGATATGAATAAAGCGATAGACGGTAGGTCCGCACGAATACATCTTGATGGTGTTGGCCTCTAAGGGTACAATCTCCTCAACCTGGTGCGACAGCGTATTGTAGATTTTCATGGCAAACCTGACCTCTAGTGATTTTCCCGTGCGCCAGTGCGCGACGATTGAGTACTGAACAAATTTTCATCCTAAAATATGGTACGAGCGAACATTCACTTGTGTCAAGACGGAACATAATGCTCCAGAATAGGCGAAGCGCAAGATGTTCTCTTTGTTCTTTCTACGACAACAAATTTCTTCGCAAAGCAATTGATTTGAACTATTGTGTCTCGCTTCTATCCTAATCCGTTTTCCTTGCTGCTGTTCAAGATGATATACCAGTCTTGTAGGT
>DASTKD010000658.1:0-7539 GCA_035716135.1 Ktedonobacteraceae bacterium | reverse complement strand
AGGGATTGGCTCCCATCACATAGAGCGCTTTCAAATTGGGGCTGCTCAACATCTCATTGTAGCTCAAGCCCTTTTGCGGCGCGGGTCGGTAGCCGGGCAACGCATCCGGCAACAGGCCCATATCGCGCGCACCGAGCGAGTTTGCGTCTCCAAACAACGGACCCACGCCCGAACCGGGACGGTTGATATTGTCAGTAGCAAATGCCAGCGCCTGTACATCAGCCGCTAAATCTTCACAATCAGGGACCAGCGTTGCCATTTCATCGTACAGGATGATGGCCCCCTTTGATGTGGCGATAGTTTCGGCCAGATTGTGAAGCTGCGTTGTAATCTCAGAGCCAAAGCTCTTTTCAGCAGCGTTGATAGCATCTATATCTGGCTCCAGGCGCGCGCGTATGTCGTCGTACTGCGCATTATCGATGGCTTTGCTCAGCGCGTGGGCAAGCAGCAGTTTCGCGGCCATGCCAGCGCCATTTTGAGGGATAGTAATCTTATTTACCGCGAAACGGTCAAGTTCCGTTGCGCCTTCGTTGACGATGTAAATTTTTGCCCCGGCTTTCATGGCTTTCTTGATGCGCAGGTTGAGGATGGGCTGGCGCTCGTATGGGTCTGAGGCGATTAGTACGATATGCGCCGCTTTCTCCATATCGGCGATACTGTTGGTCATCATCCAGGCTCTGCCCATTAGCGAGTCGCGCGGGCCGGGGAAGTTGCCGTGAAAATGATCGATGTTGGGCGTGCCGATGGCCTCGCGCAGCAATTTCTGGAAGAGATAGGCTTCCTCGTTGGTGGTGCGCGTCGAGCCGATGCCCCCAACGGAGGCCGCGCCATGCTTTTCGGCGATCATGCGCAGGCGCGAAGACAGCATGTAAAGCGCTTCGTCCCAGGTGGCAGGCTGGAGTTGGCCCCTCTGGCGAATAAGTGGGGTGCGAAGTCGCTGCGGGCTGTTGACGAACTCGAAGCCCCAGCGTCCCCGGTCGCACAGCCAGCCATCGTCGATAGCGTCGTTGGTGCGGGACATCAGGCGCATGACCTTATCAACACGCACGTCGATACGCGCGTTGCAGCCCACGCTGCAAGTGTTGCATACGCTGGGAATGTGTTTTAGCTCCCAGGGGCGCGACTTGAAACGATAGGAGCTGGCGGTCAGCGCGCCCACCGGACACATTTCAACGGTATTGCCGGAGAAGATCGAGTCAAAGGCATGGTCGGGCGCGGTGCCGACCTCCATCTTGTAGCCACGCGAGATCATCACCAGCCCGTTATCCATTGAGATTTCCGAACTAAAGCGCGTACAGCGTTGACACAGGATGCAGCGCTCGCGGTCGAGCAGCACGCGGTCGCTGACCGGTATGGGCTTGATGTAGTGGCGCTTATACAGGTCGAAGCGCGTGCCGCCCGGCCCGTGGCGCAGCGTGAAATCCTGCAAATCGCACTCGCCGCCCTTGTCGCAGATGGGGCAATCGAGCGGGTGATTGATGAGCAGAAATTCAAGTGTGCCTTTGCGGGCCTTGATGACCTTGTCGGTTTTGGTATGCACAATCATACCTTCGCTGACGGGCGTGGTGCAGGCTGTCTGTGGCGGCTTGGGCATCTTCTCGACTTCTACAAAACACATACGGCACGCGCCCAGAGGCGGCATCTTGGGATGATAGCAATAAATAGGAATCTCGATCCCCAACTGTCGCGCTGCCGCCCAGACCAGCGTTCCCGGCGGTACGGCCACTGGTATATCGTCGATGGTCAGGTGAACTAACTCGTCTTTTTTCTCTTCTTCTGGCATTGCTTTTATCTCGCTCCCGCTTGCAGGGATTGTACTCCCGCTTCTGGATGGTCTGGTTCGGCGTGTTGCTTGAATGGGCAGCGACCCTCGCGCACATGGGCCTCGTATTCGGCGCGGAACAGCTTGATACTGCTGGCAATCGGGCTGGTGGCGGCATCGCCAAGCGGGCAGAAGCACTTCCCATACATGTTATCGCAGATATCAAGTAAGAGGTCGATGTCTTTCTGTTTGCCATGCCCGTGTTCGAGGCGGTGCAGGATTTCCGTGACCCAGTAGGTTCCTTCGCGGCAGGGGGTGCATTTCCCGCACGATTCGTCGCGGTAGAACTCGCTCATGCGCAGTACAGCGTCAACGATGCAAGTATCTTCGTCCATCACAATTACCCCGCCGGAGCCGGCCATCGAACCGGCGGCGGCGATAGCTTCAAAATCGAGCAGTATATCCAGCTTATCCGGTCCCAGGATGGGCGTCGAGGAGCCACCCGGAATGATGGCTTTGATCTCTTTATCATTCAGGATGCCGCCGCCGTACTGTTCATCGTAGATAAGCGCGCGCATGGGCGTACCCAGTGGCAATTCATAGTTGCCCGGCTTCTTGACATGTCCGCTCAGGCAAAAGACGCGCGTGCCTTTACTCTTCTCGGTGCCGAACGTGGCGAACCAGTCGGCCCCGTTCCTGATGATGGCGGGAATAGTGGAAAGTGTCTCGCAGTTATTGATAACCGTTGGTCCGCCATAGACGCCGATTGCCGCCGGGAAAGGTGGTTTCAGGCGTGGGTAGCCGCGCCGCCCCTCGAGCGACTCCATCAACGCGCTCTCTTCGCCGCAGATATACGCGCCCGCGCCGCGATGCATAATCACGTCGAGCGAATAGTCGCTGCCCAGAATGTTCTTGCCGATATAGCCAGCCGCGTATGCCTCGTCGATGGCGCGCGCCACCTGTCGTCCCGCCAGGGCCAGTTCGCCCCGCACATAAATAAAAGCCGTCGTTACCCGGCAGGCGTAGCTGGTAATAATCACCCCTTCGATCATCTGGTGAGGGTTTTTCTCCATCAGCATCCGGTCTTTGAAGGTGCCAGGCTCGCTTTCATCAGAGTTGCAGCACAGGTAGCGCGGCTTATCATTTTTGGCGAGAAAGCTCCATTTCAAGCCGGTAGGAAAACCAGCGCCGCCGCGCCCACGCAAGCCCGATTTCTTCATCAAATCGACCAGTTCATCGGGCTGGTACTCCTTCAGCGCCTTCTCAAGCGCCTGGTAGCCATCATGCTTGCGATACCCCTCAAGCGTGTCCAGTCCAGGAGCATCGATATTCTTTGTGACAATCAGTTCTGGCATATCTGTATGATTCCTTGATTTACTTATCTCGCACTTTGTCATCCATGGGCCTGTCATTCTGAGCGCAGCGAAGAATCTGCATGTCACTCCGAGAGATTCTTCGCTGCGCTCAGAATGACAGGCCCAGTAACCTGCCATCGCGGGTTCGGTACCCTCCTATGAAGCGGGGCGCGAAGCCGTATAGGGTACGGGCGGCGGCTCTGCTCTCCGTCCTGGTTCCTGCTCCTGTAATTCCCGCTCCCATTTATCGACCAGCGCGTCAGATATTTCCAGAGTCACGTTTTCGACGAACTCGTCATTGACTTGCAGCACCGGCGCGGTACCGCATGAGGCGAGGCATTCCGCCGTCATGAGGGTGAAATTGCCATCCGCCGTCGTCTCGCCGCGTTTGATGCCCAGGCGCTTTTCCAGGTGATCGACAAGGGCGTCACAGTTGCGCAGGTAGCAGGAGATGCTGGTGCAAACTTTGATGACTTTTTTGCCTGGCTGCTGCTGGTAATACATGGTATAGAAGGTAGCGACGCTCTCCACATCATCTACCGTCAATCCGATGGCCTCGGCCACCGCCTGTAGACCATCCTGGGTGATATAGCCTTCTTCCTGCTGCGCGATATAAAGCGCAGGCATGACTGCTGAGCGAGCTACGGGATAGCGTGCCGCGATGTCACGCATACGCTGTTTAGCCTGTTCTGAAATCATCTATCAACTTCTCCAAGCACAATATCAATACTGCCAATCGCCGCTACTACGTCTGAGAGGAAGTGACCTTCGATCATCAGGGGCAGTGCCTGTAGGTTGGCGAATGATGGAGCGCGCACATGCATACGATAGGGTTTGGCCGTGCCATCGCTCACAATATAGAAGCCAAGTTCGCCTTTGGGCGATTCGGTACGCACAAATACGTCGCCCTGTGGCGGTCGATAGCCCTCGGTGTACAGCTTGAAATGGTGGATCAGGGCTTCCATACTGCCCGTTATCTGCCACTTGGGCGGCGGCGCGATTTTGGGATTGCTGACGCGGTGCGCGCCTGCCGGCATACCATCCATGGCCTGGTTGACGATGCGCAGGCTCTGCTCCATCTCCAGCATACGCACCAGGTAGCGATCATAAACATCGCCGTTAGAGCCAACCGGAATATCGAAATCAAACTGCTCGTAGCCACTATAGGGAAAGGCTTTGCGAATATCCCACACGACGTTGCTCCCGCGCAAGACCGGGCCGCTTGCGCCATAAGCGATGGCATCCTGCGCGCTCAACAGGCCAATGCCTTTGGTGCGCTCAAGCCAGAGCTGGTTATTGGTGAGCAGGTCATGATATTCGCGCAAGCGATCCGGGAAGATGCTGGTGAATGCTCGTACTTTCTTCTCGAAAGCTGGCGTTAAATCGGCCTGCAAGCCGCCGGGACAGATGTAGCTGGTCATCATGCGCACACCGGATACCTCTTCAAAGACATCCAGGATCATTTCGCGCTCGCGGAAGCAGTAGAGGAAAACGCTCATCGCGCCCAGGTCGATAGCGTGTGTGCCGAGCCAGACGAGGTGACTGGCGATGCGCTGCAATTCTGCCAGCAAGACGCGCGTATACTTGATCTTATTGTTGATCTCGTCCTCGATGTCCAGCAGCTTCTCAACTGCCAGCGAATACCCCAGATTGTTGCACAGAGGAGCCAGGTAATCCATGCGGTCGGTCAGCACCAGCGCCTGGTGATAGGTTTTGGCTTCGGCGGTCTTCTCGATGCCGGTATGCAGGAAACCAATATCAGGCACGGCCTTAACCACCGTCTCGCCCTCGATAGTCAGGATCAGGCGCAAGACGCCATGCGTGCTTGGATGCTGCGGCCCCATGTTGATGGTCATGGTGTCGATACGCTGCCCATCCTCGCCCATCCTGCTATCTTCTATCGTATATTGTGTCTCTATTTCTTGTTGCTGCATATGTCCTCGTTATTCGTACCGATCGGGGCAGCGGGCGACCACGAGGATCGCCCCTACTTTTTTTCGGTGCCTGGTTCCTGATTCTGGCTGATAGTGCTGCGGCTCTCGTTCAGTTCGCGGCTAAAGGGCGTGCGCAGCGTCTGGCTGCCTACGCCTGGGTCAACGTCGTATGGCACCTGACCACCCCAGTGCGGTTCAGGCAGATCAAAACCGGAAAGGGGATAGTCTTTGCGCAGGGGGTGGGTCGTCCAGTCCGCCGGCATCAGGATACGCTGCAAGTTGGGATGGCCGCTAAAGGTGATGCCAAACAGATCATAGACTTCGCGCTCGTACCAGTTGGCGGCAGGCCATACGCTCGTCACGCTCGGCACGGCAGGGTGCGCTTCGCGCCTTTCGCCAACACGCACTTTGAGACGCAGTTCGCTTTGATTAGACATGGATAGCAGGTGATACACCACGTCATAACGCGGCACTCGTTCCGGCCAGTCTACGGCAGTAATGCTGGAAAGAAAGGTATAATGTAGTGTTTTGTACAGATACGCGCAAACGGCAAGCAATTGTCCTGTTTGCAGTACAAGCGTCTGTTCGCCGCGAAAATCGCCTGTTTCGAGTACCGCCTGCGGGAATTTCTCGTGTACCGTCGTCACCGTCGATGCCGCTGTTATCGCCATACACTCTTCTCAATTTCTTTGTAATATATGCCTATAATTCCTCACCAATTGGGCCTACCAGTTTCATGCCGCTGGCCTTCAAGGGATCGGGAGGATTAGGAATGCCTTCGCGGATCTTGCGCTGGAGTTCGTTGAAGCCAAACAGCAGCATCTCCGGCGTGGGTGGGCAACCAGAGATAAAAACATCGACAGGGACGATTTTATCCACTCCCTGCACAATAGCGTAGTTGTTGAAGACGCCGCCGCACGATGCGCAGGCTCCCATCGAAATGACCCATTTGGGATCGGGCATCTGGTCGTAAATCTGTCGCAATACCGGAGCCATTTTGATGGAGCAACGTCCCGCCACGATCATCAGATCGGCCTGGCGCGGCGAAGCGCGAAACACTTCCGCGCCAAAACGCGAGATGTCGAAACGGTTGCTACTGGTAGACATCATCTCGATAGCGCAGCAGGCCAGGCCAAACGAGACCGGCCACAGCGATGAACTGCGCCCCCAGCCAAGAAACTTGCTTACCTGTGTCGTGAGAATGCCAGCTTCCCCATTCTTAACATGCAGTTGGCGACTCTGGCGCGGCGTCTGGTTATTGGAAACGGTCTGTACCGGCTCCCAGGGGTTTTTTACTCCCATGTGAAGGCCCCCTTTCGCCACACATAAACATAGCCCACCATCAAAATTGCCAGGAAGATGAGCAGCTCGATCAATCCCAGCGCTCCCAGGTTGTGCATGAGAATGGCTAATGGATAGAATGAGACGATTTCAATATCGAAGACAATAAACAACATGCCTGTCAAAAGGTACTTGACAGGAAAGCGGCGTTTCGGCGCTTCAATTTCCTGAATGCCGCATTCGTAAGGCGCTAACTTCTCCGGTGTTGGCTTCTTTGGACCTAGAATGGTCGTTGCCGCCATAACAAACAGGCCAAAGAGGACAGCCAGCGTTACCAGAATGAAAATGGGGAGTGTTCCCATACACGGGACCCTTCATTTCTCTCAAATAGTTGTCTATACCAAGCCTTAGTCCGCTTGCGGCAGAGCCGCGCGTCTGGCTAGTGTATTTTGTACACTTCGTTCCTTTGTATGGTAGCACAGCATTCCAGCACTGTCAAATTAGGCGAGGTACGTATGGATGTGTAGAGCGTTATGCGCGCGTGTCGAGTTTTGTGGATTGGATTCGGGAGACATGTGGATTCAAGGATTGAGCTACTAACACATTGTAGTGTATAATCTGAGAGACAAGGTCGATAAGTGGTCAGGGAACGCTTATTGTTTGAGATTAGGATATGCCGAAGAAGATCAGAGAATTGAAGTCCATGCTGCGTAAGGCTGGCTTCTATTCTCGTCCTGGAAAAGGTAGTCATACGTTTTGGGTACATCCAGCGTTATCAGAAAGATTTACATTTTCAGGTGCAGATGGTGATGATGCTCATATTTATCAAGAGCGAGAGGTACAAAGGCTTCTCAGGAAATTGAGAGAGGTACAAGATGAATGAGCGATACGAGCATTATTCAATGAATATTCAGTGGAGCGAAGAGGACGGTGTTTATATTGTCACTGTGCCTGAACTTCCTGGTTGTAAGACACACGGAAAAACATATGAGGAAGCCGTCCGGCAGGGGCAAGATGCCATTACAACATGGATTGACGGAAGTCGAGCATTGGGATTACCTATCCCTGAACCCCGCACATTGAATCTAGCTTGATATGTTCGTTCGCTTGATGAGTTTTGATGATCCGCCCTTTGTCTCTACAGGACGCAGCCCATTAGCGTCATTTCCTCATTTGGTCGCTAAAATCCATCAGAACACCCATACAG
>DASTKD010000657.1:0-5686 GCA_035716135.1 Ktedonobacteraceae bacterium | reverse complement strand
TTACTGCTGTAATAATAAATCGTTTGTTAAATTAAGTCAAGTAGTATCTAAATATATATAAAAAGAAGGGCTTCCTCGCGCTGCGGTAGCTCTACGCGGCAAAAAAGAGCAAGATAGGAGAAGTTTTCATCGGCTCTGCATGCTATACTCCTCAACAAAGGCCCCTAAAAAAGCGTTTAATTAAAGGAGTTTTCTCATGAACGAACCGATTACAACCATTGACCCGCGATACAGCGATCCGAAGGCCGTTGCTACCTCATGGGAGGAAACACGCCGTGTGCTTGAAACCGCCGAACTGTTCTGGCTAGCGACAGTACGGGCCGACGGTCGCCCCCACGTCACGCCGGTCGTGGGCGTATGGCACGACGGGGCGCTCTATTTCAGCACTGCTGATACTGAACAGAAGGCCATCAACATGCGGGGGAACCCGCACGTGATTTTGACGACTGGCTGCAACACCTGGAACACAGGGCTGGACGTCGTGGTCGAAGGCGACGCCGTCCGGGTCGTCGACCAGGGTATGCTCGAACGCCTCGCCAGGGTGTGGGCTACCAGGTGGGACGGACGCTGGAAATACGAGGTACGCGACGGCTACTTTTACCAATATGATGAAGAGGAACACAAGGTTCTCCCCTATTCGATCCTCGTGTTCGAGGTCAAGCCCACGAAGGTCTACGCGCACGGCAAAGGCGACCCTTTCAGCCACACCCGCCACCAGTTCTGACTTCCAGCCTGTGGAGCTGAAGCAAATCCCTTGCCCATGTTGACCCGCTGTAACCCAGAGCAAAAGCGGCTACCTGTTGGTCCTTGAATGTTCCCTCGTGAAGAGCCTGCGCAAAGTTTGCCAGATCCAGCCCGCCCCAACGGGTGGAAAAATCTTGAATATACTCTTCATCGGTGCCAATAATCCATATGGCGCTAAAAGCATATTCGACATAGTCAGGCCAGTCAGTCATTCCTTCTTCAATACTGCTCATCTTTTACCCAGCGCCATAGCCATTCCTCAAGGTTCCACGGCAATTGGAAAAGGCCGTACTCGTCATTATTTTCAAGAGGGGCAACGATAAACATACGCTCCTGATTATCAACACACGCTTCCTCACAGCAGCCAAGATCAGAGAGGCGAAGCAGGTGTTGCAGCCATTGTCCATACGGTACCGCCATATGTGAGCGTTCGCCTCGCGTAACCGCTTGCGCAGCGTGTTCTTGATAGGTTGTATAATCAAAAGTTCCTTCTGGATGCTGTTCGGAGATTGTGCTATCCGAGTTAAGATAACCTCCTTTGTATCCATTAAGTACGCCGTATAAACCCAATCCCGGCCCGAATCCTCCATTCGCAACGTTGGCATACATGGCTCTAAGCAATGGAGGTAAGGAAAAACCAATACGCGCTTCCGCTTCTTGCAACTGTTCTTCGCTGGCGGGAGGAAAGACAAAACCGAAGCGTTTGGGATCATCCGCCGGAGCAAGTTCTACCTCTAATGTGTGCCGATCAAAATTGGGGTCATAGGTCAGAATATCTTCGTACTGTTTCGGATTGGAGCAATCAGGACCATACCAATGTTCTCGTTGGCATTTGGCTCGCATCGCTTCAAAGAGAGCTTTATAGGTGTCGCTCATAAAAAATCCTTCTTGTTTTTCTATCATCGCTTGTTGTCACTATATGATATAGCGAAGATAGCGAGATGTGGCTTTATTTTCAACATTTGATAAAAATATACTATCCTTTATACTCTTCTTTTTCGGGTGGGTTTATGTGGAAAGAGATCAGGGGCGCGGGCGACCACAAGGGTCCCCTCCCCACATCCGCACCACCCCCGCCCCTACGGAGACTCTGGGGTTTATGGGGTGGTGCAAGTGTTCCCGCCCCTGCTCAGACGTTACCACTCAACTTCGACACGCTGATAGCCGTAATTGACCAGGTCAGGATTATGAGCAAGATGCTGTCCAGGTACCAGGCGCAAGGTGGGTAGTTGCCGCGTCAATGCTTCAAAGACAAGGCGGCCCTGCAGGCGCGCAAGAGGAGCTCCTAAACAGAAATGAGCGCCATACCCGAAAGCCAGGTGCTGATTGGGCTGGCGCTGCATCTGGAACCGCTCGGCATCAGCAAACTGCTTCTCATCTCGATTGGCTGAACTGTAGAGTAAAAATAACCTCGCCCCCTCCTGTATCTCAATACCATGCAGACTGATTGGCCTCGTCGTTACGCGCATGAACCCTCTCACGGGGCCATTGTAGCGCAAGATCTCTTCAATGGTCTGAGGAATAGACTCTGGATGCTCACACAGCATACGCCAGGACCCAGGTTCTTGCAGGAGCAGCACGAGACCAGTACCAATCAAGTGCGTTGTCGTGATATGCCCGGCAATAATGAGGCTCCCGATGGTATAGATCAGCTCCGCCTCCGAAAACGGCTCCTCTCCTTGCAGTTGCGTTGTCACCAGATCGGTGAGCAAATCCTCGCGTGGAGCCAGCCGCCGCTCCTCAATACGATCAAGCAGATAGCGATGCAAGATCGGGACATTGCGGGCGCAGGCCACCTGTTTTTCTTCGGGTAAAGGAGACATGAGTACTGCTGTCCAATCATCGCACCAGCGCTTGACCTGTTCCCTATCCTCAGAAGGAATGCCCAGAAGAGTAAAAATCACGTCGAGTGACAAAAGGGAGGCAAACTGGGAAATGATCTCGGCATGTCCATGATGAAGAAACTGATCAAGTAACTGTTGGATTCTCTGACGAATAAAAGGTTCTAATACACGAATTCGTGGAGGTGAAAAAGCCTTCCGTACTGGCTCACGCAGCCGTCTATGCGCAGCCCCATCACTATTGATAAGGGTAGAGGCAAATGGATACCCCTTGCTCAATTCAACAAGCGTTTGGGGATAGAGCGTTCCCGCAGGGGAGAGCGTTTCTCTTGAGGAAAAGACATCTGGTTGGGAGAGGATAGCGCGAACGTCCTCAAAGCGTGAGACGAGATACGCATTGAGAACAGGGTTAAAGGCAATTGGCTCTTCATGTCTCAGTTGAGCATAAAACGAAGAGGGTTCATCCAGGTGCTGACCAAAGGGATCGAAGTTCTCACCGAGTGAAGGAGATCCATCCATAAAACTCCTGCCTTTCACATGCAAACATACTCTTTGCTCCTACAAATGTACTGTACAGGTATTCTCGCATATTGAGCGAAAAACGAAAAGAGAATTATTCCAGCCGTTCCGCCACAAGTTGCGCGAGATGCAGCACGCGCATTTTTTTGCCCTGGGCGTCTACGCCGCCGCGCAGGTGCATGAGGCAGCCGGGGTTGTCGGCCAGCAGGATGGTCGCACCGGTGCTTTCGGCGTTACGCAGTTTGTTGCGCAGCAGGCGTTCGGCCACGTCGCCGTGTTCGATGGAGGTCGAGCCGCCGAAGCCGCAGCATACGTCGGATTGAGGCATCTCGCGCAATTGCAGGCCCAGCGTGTCCTGTATGATGCGCCGCGCCTCTTTGCGCAATCCCAGGCAATTGCAGGACTGGCAGGAGTCATGATAGGTGGTGATGATCTCGGTTCTGCCGTCCTGCTGGCGGATGGGAAGCTGGAGGCCGTTTGCCAGCATATTATCCAGGAAGCTGGTGAAATCTACCACTTTGTCCGCCAGGGCGCGCGTGCGCTGCAGCCAGCCCTGCTCGTCGAGGTCTTCAAAAAGCCTGATGTAGTCCTGCACGATGGTAGCGACGCAACTGGTAGAGGCACTAAGGATGTAGTCAGCATGATTGTCTTCCAGAGCCTGTTCGAGCATGGTGATGGTCTGGCGCGCCATAGCCGCGCCGTCGCGCCGGTCGCCGGAGTTGAGCGCGGGCAGGCCGCAGCAGTTCTGTTTATGGGGGAAAGTGACGCGCACGCCGCATGTTTGCAGGACGTGAATGACGACCTGCCCCATTCCTGGATAGAGGCGGTCGGTCATGCAACCAGCAAAATAACAAACGGTGGTGCGGCGGGTGACGGGATTATCTGTGCCGGCGAGGACGCGATGAATCGCGTCCCTACGCTCCTGGCGTGCCAATTGGCGTTTGACGCGGTCGCGCAGAGGGCTGGTGGCGAAGGCCGGGAGACTGCGCCAGCCTGCCAGCTTGAGCATGGGGCGCATGTAGGGCAGCGGGAGTTTGCCGAGCAGGCCAAAGTTGCGCGCGCGGATGAAATTGCTGCCGCGCGTGACGGGAAATTGAGCCAGGCTTATCAGGCGAGCGACGATGTTGAAAAAGCGCGGGTGAGCCATCGCGCCGAAGACGAGTCTCTTGATCCAGTTCAGCCCCTTTGCCTCGACAACGCGGCTACGCACATCGAGGATCAGGCTGGGCAGCGGAATTTCTACCGGGCAGACGGTCTCGCAGGCGTTGCAACTGACGCACAGGCTCTGCGGCCCGGCTCCGGCCTCGATGCCGTGATGAAACGGCGTCACGACCAGGCCGATTGCGCCGCTATAGATGTAGCCGAAGGCATGGCCGCCGACCTGGGCATAGGGCGGGCAGATGTTGGCGCAGGCGGCACAGCGAATACAACGCAGCGCGTCTTTGAAACGCGGGTCGGCTCGCATCTCGCTGCGCCCGTTATCGAGCAGCACGATATGCATCTCGTGGTCGGGCGCAGCGGGACCTGTGATGAAAGTGGTGTAGCTGGTGATGTGCTGCGCGGTGGCGCTGCGAGCCAGCAGGCGCAATTGCGTCATGGCCTCGGCGAAGGTGCCGATAAGTTTATCGTAGCCAGCCATGACGACATGTATGGGCGGCAGGGATGTCACAAGGCGTCCGTTGCCCTCGTTGGTCATCATCATGACGCTGCCGCTTTCGGCTATCAGCGCGTTGGCTCCGCTAATGCCCATACCAGCGTTGAGGAACGATTTGCGGTGTTCCACGCGAATAACCGCTACCTGTTCGGCGACGTTCTCGGATGATATGGGGCGTCCGGTGGCTTCGCTGAGCAGCGAGCCGACCTGCTGGCGCGTCTTATGAATGATGGGCATGACCATGTGCGAGGGGCGTTCGTGGGCGAGCTGCGCCACCCATTCGCCCAGGTCGGTTTCGACGGCGCGAATTTGACGCGCCTCCAGGTAATGGTTCAGTTCCGTCTCTTCGCTGACCATCGTTTTCGATTTCACGACGAGATCGATACCTTTGCGCTGGCACAGTTCATAAATATAGCGATTGGCGTCCTCCGCTGTGCTAGCCTCGTAGACGATGGCTCCTGCCGCCCGCGCCATCTCTTTGAAGCGGGCAATCAGTTCGGGCTGGTGTTCGATGGCATAATCTTTGGCCTGGCGCAACGTGGAACGCATGTGTTGAAAGCTGTAATCGGAGCCGTATTCGTTCTCTTCGTAGGAGAAAACGCCCGCGCGCGAGTCGCGCCACGAGGGGGCAAAGCGTTCGAGCGCGGCGTGCATCTGCTGGTCGGCCAGCGCGTGTTCCAGGCGCGTATCAAACGGCTGATCTTCGCTGGTAGGATTGGCCTCTTCGACCTGGGCTGCTTGCCTGGGAGTAAGTTCGGTACTCATTGCGCGTCTCTTTCTATACTATGATAGTTCCACATGCATATCCTATGGACATCAATCCGTAGGGGCGGGGGAGGATGATGGGTAGGGTGGGGGCCTTTATGGCCGCCCGCGTCCTGCTCACATCGCACAAATTTAGGAAACGCAGTACCATGCCCACCAACCG
>DASTKD010000656.1:0-21885 GCA_035716135.1 Ktedonobacteraceae bacterium | reverse complement strand
TGGCACGGCGCTCGGCCTCGGACTCGGCCTGCTGCTCACCGCGCAGGTGTCCAATTTTGTGACCCAACAGACGAAGGTTGACCTGGGGCCATACCAGATCGCCCCCTGGGTCGTCCTGACCAGCCTTGCCGCCGGACTGCTGGCTCCTATCCTGGCAGCATTACTTCCGCTCTGGACAGGCACGCGCATTACGGTACATCAGGCTATCGCAAGTTATGGCATTTCTACAGGCAACACCAGCGATACACAGGTTTGGGGCCAGCGCCTGCCCCATGTGCCGCAGACCGTCTGGCTCGGTTTGCGCAGCGTTTTTCGCAAGCCAGGGCGCGCCTTGCTAACACTGCTGGCCCTCATGCTCTCGGTCACTGTTTTTATGGCGGCTCAAATCACCAATACTTCGATAGGTATCACAAATGGGGCCACCAATTTTGCATCTTCCGATTTTCAGATCAGTCTGGGGTCTCTACCGGTACCATACCAGCAGATCAGCAACTCGTTGCTCAAATTACCCAATGTGGCGCTCGTGGAACCACTCGATCAGGAGGACGTGCAAATTCTCGGTCACGGGACGAGAGTATTCGGCGTACCCGAAACGACGCATCTTTATCGACCGCAACTGGTAGCCGGGCGCTGGCTGCAAGACCACGAACTGAATACGCTGGTCATCAGCGATATTGCAGCGCAGCGGCTTAACGCGAAGGTGGGGCAAACGCTGACACTGAGCCAGGGAACGCATAAAGTAAGTTGGGCGGTCGTGGGCATTGTACATGAACTGGCCTATGCATCAGGCAGCGCCGACCCTCATGGTCGCTATGGAGCCATGTTCACGACACTCGATAACCTGGATACGACGCTGCGCAACTTGCCTGTAGGCACGGCGGATATACTGTACCTCAACGCACAAGACCATAGCCAGGCCACCCTCCAGCACTTGCGAGGCGAGATTCAAAACGTACTCCAGCAGGCGGGTTTATTACAGGGGCAGGTGGCCTATGCGACATCGGGGCTTAACCTTACTGTAGCTATCGACGCGCTCATCGATACACTTGCCATTGTGGTAGCGCTGGTGGGGTTGCTCGGCCTCTCCAACACGCTCGCGGCAGAAGTACTCGAACGACGGCGCGAAATTGGCATCCTGCGCTCACTGGGCGCGACGGGCTGGCGCGTCGGCCTGGTCTTCTGGATTCAGGGGGCGACGCTGGCAATACTCTCCTGGATACCCGGCATCCTGCTCGCGTTACCCGCAGGTTACGCTCTGGTGAACATACTCAGTACCTACATCGGGCCAATAGAATTTTCTATTGATCCCATAGCTATAGTGGTGACACTCGTATTCATTCTCGTCGTTTCGCTGGTGGCGAGTTTCGCGCCAGCGCTCAGCGCATCACATACGCGCATTCGTGAAATCCTGCGCTATGAATGAAGCCTGCCATCGTCGAGGCTTTGCGACGCAGCGCTATTCTACACTATAATCATAAAGAGATGAGAAAGCAGAGGCAAGAGAACAAAAGAAAGACGAGTTAAACTCTATCATGCCGGAAACCGAAAAGAACCTCCTCGTGGTGAAGCGCTGGATCGATGCTTTCAACCAGCATCAAGCAAGTGACATTGTTGCCCTCTACGCACGAGATGCGGAACTATTCGATTCCGGCATGAAGCGCAAGCGCAAGGGCCATAAGGAGATTAGCGCGTGGTTCACCAGCCGCTTTCGCGCAATGCCCACCATCACCTATATGCCGCTCGATCAATTCGTCTCAGACGAGCAGGTGGCTGTGCAATGGACGACGCATGGACGCATCGAACGTTTGCTGGGCCAAAAGTGGCTGGCGCGTTCTTATGAAGTGGACGGGATGAGCGTTTTTCGATTTGAAAATGGCTTAATCAAGAAGCAACGGGGATACTACGATCATTTATCAGCAGTAGAGCAGATTTTGCCGCCGATCAAGTGGATGTTGCCTTTCCGCTTATAAGCCCTCACAAACTTCTCAGTTTCATTTCAGCTTTTCCTCAGAGTCAGTTCATGCAGGTATGGTATACTTCCATTGAGATAACCAGTATAACCTGTTCTGAATAGTCAAAGCGTATGTTTATGAAAAGTACTTCCATGCAATAGAAACGTTGGAACTATAGAGCAAAAGGAGAGTTCTTATGACCTATCCGCTATTGCTCTGGAGCGCGTTAGCATTGCTGGCCGCGCTACTAGTATTTACTGGCACAATCGTCATAGTCGATGCGCGGCGTCGGCGTTCCCGCTCTCAAGGGCCTTTCCCATATATGTATCCTGCGCCTCTGAAAATAGGCGATTCAGAGGTACAAGTCTATACCTATGGTGAAGACCTGTATGATGCCATGCTGCAAGCTATCAAGCAGGCGCACAAGCGCATCGTCTTTGAAACGTTTATCTGGAAGGACGATAGGATAGGCCAGCGTTTCAAGCAGGAATTGCAGGACGCTGCCGCGCGTGGGGTCGATGTGTACATCATTTTCGATGGCTTTGCCAACCTGGTTGTGCCACGCCGCTTCAAGCGTTTTGCGCCATCCCCAAACCTCCATGTACTCAAGTACCCACTCCTGAGCTGGCCGTGGCATCCACTGCACCTGCGCAGTTATGCGCGTGACCATCGCAAGATTCTGGTGGTGGACGGCCAGACGGCCTTTGTGGGCGGTTACAATATAGGAACACGTTACGCCACCGAATGGCGCGACACGCATGTGCGCATTACCGGGCCTGCCGCCTGGGAAGTTGAGAACGTGTTCATCGACTTCTGGAACATGCATCGTAAGCGACGCTTGCCCGAACTGGCGGACCTGGGAACACGCGACTGGGACCCGCGCATCGTCATTAATCGCAACGACCCGCAGTTGATGATCTTTCCCATCCGCGCAACCTATCTCGAAGCCATCGACCGGGCGCAGCATCATGTATACCTGACACATGCCTACTTCATCCCTGACCGCACCATCCTGCAAGGATTGCTGAAAGCCGCCGCGCGTGGAGTCGATGTGCGTATTCTGATTCCGGAATCATCTAATCATCCCCTGGCCGACTGGCTGGCACGCGGTTACTACAGGCAATGCCTGGAGGGCGGCATTCGTTTACTGCTCTACCAGAATGCAATGGTTCATGCCAAAACCGCGACCATCGACGGCATCTGGTCAACCGTCGGCACGGCGAACCTGGATCGCCTGAGCCTGGTAGGCAATTTCGAGGTGAATGTGGAGTTCTATGACGAACTACTGGCGAAACAGATGGAAGCCATCTTTCTCAATGACGCATCGAATACACACGAGTTGACATTGGAGGAATGGCAGCGCCGCCCCCTGCGCGAGCGATTCGCCGAAACCATGCTGCTCCCGCTGCGCCCACTCTTGTAAATAAAATGATCCGGCGCTTCGACATTGAAGCGCCGGAGGGTAATCAGGCCGGGGAGAAGACACTTGACCGGCTCCATTGCCTGATTCCTGTATCCTCTTCCTCCGTCTCCGCGATACGCTGCCCTTGTGGTGGCACGATGAGGAGCGGGAGCTTCGTGCCAAGCAGGATATGCTCGGTGACACTTCCCATGACCCAGCGTTGCCACCCGTCGCGCCCGTGAGTTGCCAGGGCGATTACGTCGAAATCGGCGAATGCGCCACCTTCTTCCACAGTTTCAGTGTTTTCCGCTGTCCTGATGAGTTTCTCGGCCACGTAGCTATCAACCGCCACCGACCAGGAAACAGCCAGGTTGTGTTGCGCAACAGCCGGAGCGACGAGACCCTCCCGGATGTGTTCCGCCGTGGCGCTGAGATACCCTTTAGCCTTCTTGCTCGCCGTCAACATACCTCCCTCGTCGCTGCTCACGGCTACCGGTTGCACTACGCGCATCAGATGCAGTTCGCCCGGCGTTGAGTCGGCCAGAGCGGCGACCAGGTGAGCCGCAGGTTCAAGCGCGGCCTTAGCATCAGCAGACCCATCCAGTGGAACCAGCGCCCGTAGCGGATGAGTATCCAGGTATGCTCCACCAGGAATTGGTCCACCCTCACGCAATACCAGCACCGGCGCTGAAGCTTCCCGTGCCAGTTTTTCCGCCACACTTCCCATAATCCGGCGCGTTATGCCGGTATAGCCATGACTGCACAGCACAATCAGGTCGGCCTGTGAGGAATCAGCAATAGCCAGGATGGATGAAACCGCCGGGCCAAAACGCACCTCTGTTTCGGTAGTAACCCCTTGCAGTTCAGGCGATTTGACAGCAACCGAGAGGTAGCCTTCTGCCTCGGCAAGATCATCAGCCAGAATCTGCTGCACCAGGGTGGTTTGTGGCGCTACAGAAGGCCACAAACCGCTCGGTTTGCTCACCACGCGCGCCAGCATGACCGAACCACCGGAAGCTTGCGCGAGACGCGCGGCAACGGGAATGGCTCGTTCTGCTCGCATTGATCCATCCAGCGGGACAAGTATTCGTTGAAACATTATTGTGTTCTCCTTTCAAAAGCAGCGTGTCGCTCAGTCTTTCAATACAAGCATACGTGGTGCGTATGAACTGACTCTGTGGAACACCTGAGACCAGACTGAGAAGTGACTGCAAGGGATGCCAGGGAGAAAAAGAGGAGTGTTTTTACGAGAGAGGCAGCCAGACGCTGAAAGTGCTACCTTTGCCAGGGATGCTTTCAGCAGTGATGCGACCGCCGAGTTCTTCGACCAGCGTTTGCGCGATGGGAAGTCCCAGCCCTGTTCCCTGGCGCGAACGCGCAGGGTCGGCGCGATAGAAGCGTTCAAAGAGATGGGGCAGATCGGCTGCATCAATGCCAATGCCCGTATCCTGCACGCGCAGTATGGCCTGTCCATCCGCCCGTTCCAGTGAGACGGTTACGCGCCCCTTGCCTCCTTCATCATCGGCAGGCGTATACTTGATAGCATTATCGAGCAGGATCAGCGCGACGCGGCGCAGGCTTTCCTCGTCTCCACGCACACGCACCGGCTCAATGTGGCCGACCTCCAGTTGCAACGGTGATCCCTCCATGTTCAGCCGCCTGCGCAGTTGGCGCACCAGTTGCAGCACCGCGTGATCTAGCTCGACGGGCGAAGCGGCTTGTACGCTTTCCTGCGTGATGGTCTCTACCTCCTGGTTCACGGGACGAGTTTCCATGCTGGCATCAGTGCGGGCCAGCAACAGTAACTCCTCGACCAGTTTTACCAGGCGCAACGTCTCCGCGTGGGCGTCGGCAAGCATGGTGCGGCGCTCCTCTGGCGGGAGTTCCTCCAGGTGGCGTTGCAAAAAGGCCAGGTTTCCCTGGATGGTGGTGAGTGGCGCGCGCAATTCATGCGAAGCGTCGGCGACAAAGCGACGCTGAGTCTGCGTCGCGCTTTCCAGAGAGGCCAGCATCTCGTTGAAGGTCTCCACAACCTGCGCCATCTCGTCGCGCCCCCCTGGCCTGGGGACGCGCGCGCTCAAGTTGCCGAGACGTGTGCCGCGCGCCGTGGAAAGGGCAATCGAGCGCGCGGTTGCTACCAGGTGTGAAAGAGGTCGCAGCACGCGCGTCGCAATAACCCAACTCGCAATGAGCGTTCCCAGCAGGGTCGCTACTCCCGAAAGCAGGATGAGCGCGCGTAATAAGAGCATCGTTGCATCGACATCGGAGAGCGACTTTGCAACCAGCAGCGAGCCAATCACCGGGCCATTGCCCATTGGCACGCCGTTGACGCTCCCACTTACGCCATTTACTGGCGCTCGAATGGACAGCGCCTCCACGCGCACATGCTGCCCATCAACCGTGGCATCGTACAAAACAGGCGGCTGGTTAGCAAGTATGGTACGAGCCGTCTCGCTGCCGAATGGAATACGCGCGCCGCTTGTCGAAAGATAAAGCACTCGCCCCTGGGCGTCCAGCACCTCAACGACGATACCGGGATCGCGGTACGTATCGACGACACGCATCTTAGGTTGACCCGACCAGTAGGGTGGGGTATCAGATACATTATCCAACACGTCGAGCATAGCGACACGCGCCTCGGTACGCAGGGCGCTATTCACACTCTGATCAATAGCATCGGTTGTCAGCAGCAGAAATAGCAGCGCAAAGAAGCCCAGCGCAATGGCGATAAGCGAACCGTACCAGAATAGCAGGCGCAAGCGAAGCGAACGGGGAAGAGGCCGTTTCAACTTCGATGCCTGTCGTGTATGCATGACTGCTTTCATTGAAATACCTATCAAGGGAATAGAGCTAATCTCCTTTTCCCTGTAACAGCATATCATACGAAGATGAATGCAGGCTGAGAGGGTTTTAAGAATTCTCAATTTCATCTCAGCACAGGCACAGGGTCATTTCACGCGGGTGGGTTATGCTATGAGCGGAAGGAATTCTACACATGTGCATAAGACAGCACATGATTTCATAGAAGGAGGATTACAATATGCCTGGTTCAATACGACTCGGAAAAATCGCGGGAATTGATATACACGCGCATTTGAGCTGGTTTATCATCCTGGTCTTACTGACCTGGTCGCTTGCCAGTGGTTGGTTTGCCCAACTCTTTCCAGGCTGGGCCACGACGACCTACTGGATTGCCGCATTCATCTCGGCGCTGCTCTTGTTTGCCTGCGTGCTGACACATGAACTGGCCCACGCGCTCATCGCTCGCTTGCACGGCCTGAACGTGCGCAACATCACGCTGTTCATCTTTGGTGGGGCCGCGCACATCGAGGAGGATATGCAGCGTCCGGGCGTCGAGTTCAAAGTGGCGATCGCGGGACCGATTGCCAGTTTTCTGCTGGCCGGGGCTGCCTTCTTGCTGGCCTTGCCATTGCGGGGCAGCGGCGCTTCCGCGGAGGCGGTGCTTGACTACCTCACCGTATCGAACCTGTTGCTGGGTGCCTTCAACCTGTTTCCTGGCTTTCCGCTCGACGGGGGACGTGTTCTGCGCGCGATAGTCTGGAAGGTGACGGGCAATTTCAAAAAGGCAACGCGCATTGCCTCTGGCGTTGGTCAGGCAAGTGGGTATCTGCTCATTTTCCTCGGCATTGCCCAGTTCTTTACAGGGAACTTTTTCAACGGCCTCTGGATCGTCTTTATTGGGTGGTTCCTCTTGAGCGCGGCACAAAGCGCCAATACGCAGGTCGAACTACAATCGATCCTGCGCGGCATCTCTGCCAGCCAGGTGATGACTCTCCATCCAGCGACAGTTCCGGCGAACATCTCTGTACAGAAGCTGGTAGACGAGTACTTTCTGGCGCTGGGGCAGCGAGCGGTTCCAGTCATGCAGGGCGATTACCTTGCGGGGCTGATTACTCTCACTGATGTGATGCGAGTGCCGCGCGAGCGCTGGTCATACACGCCGGTCGGCCATATCATGCGCCTGCTGGAGCAGATCTACACCGCTACCCCGGAGCAGCCCTTGCAAGAGGTACTCCAGGTGATGGGAACGCAGGGTATGAACCAGATACCTGTAGTGGAAGATGGCCGACTGGTCGGCCTCTTGAGCCGTGAATCGATCATCCACTACTTACAGGTGCGGCAAAGCCTGCACAATGACGAACGACAGGAGGCGGCGTGACAACGTTGTCACGCCGCCTCCTTTGGTCTGCATGAAACGTGCAACACCAGGTAGAAAGTGATACTATTGAGCGGTGAGATGAACAGTGCTTTCGATTTCGGAGCAGAACAATGGATAAACTAGACGCGCATGAATCTTCGCATACGCAGATGGCCCATAGTGATCATTCTATGAACCATCCCAAACAGCCCGCACAGAACGGCGGACACAGCGAACACGCCGGTCATGACGAGGCTATGTTCAAACGTCCGTTCTGGATTGCGCTCATCCTGACTATTCCGGTACTTATCTACGCGGAATTGCTAGAGCAGTTGTTGGGCTATCAGGCTCCCATATTCCCCGGCTCAGCATGGATCGCGCCGGTACTCAGCAGCATCATCTATTGGTACTGCGGCTGGGTTTTCCTGAGCGGCGCTGTCGCTGAACTACGCGCGCGCAGACCCGGCATGATGACACTGGTTGCCCTGGCGATCTCGACCGCCTATTTCTATAGCCTCTCCATTACCTTCGGACTGGTCAAGGGGATGCCTTTCTACTGGGAGCTGGCGACGCTGGTGACGATCATGCTGCTGGGCCACTGGATGGAGATGCGGGCCATCGGCAGCGCGCAGAATGCCCTGCGCGAGCTGGCGAAACTCCTGCCCGATATGGCCGAGCGCATTGCCGGCGGTCGCACAGAGGAAGTGCCGGTTAGCGCGTTGCAAGTGGGCGACCTGCTGCTTGTGCGACCGGGAGGACAGGTACCAGCCGATGGGGAGATTGCTGAAGGAGAAAGCCACGTCAATGAAAGCATGATTACAGGCGAGTCACGACCAGTTGCGAAACATGCAGGAGATGAGGTTATCGCCGGCACGGTCAACGGCAATGGTTCGCTGCGTGTGCGCGTGACGCGCACAGGCGAACAAACCATGCTCGCGGGCATTATGCGCCTGGTGGATGAGGCACAGCATAGTAAAAGTCGAGCGCAGGCGTTGGCCGACCGGGCAGCCTTCTGGCTAACGCTCGTTGCCGTCGGGGTGGCCCTCCTGTCGCTGGTTATCTGGACGCTGCTGCGCGGTTTCGGCGACTATACGCTGGAGCGCGTCGTCTCGACACTGGTAGTCGCCTGTCCGCACGCGCTTGGGCTGGCGATCCCGCTCGTAATCGCCATCACGACGGCATTGTCCGCGCGTAACGGCATCCTGGTGCGCGAGCGCCTGGCGCTGGAGCGGGCGCGTACCCTCGACGTTGTCATATTCGACAAGACAGGAACGCTCACCAGAGGCGAGCAAGGTCTGGTCGGCATCGCTACGGCAGAGGGGCTTCCAGAGGAGCAAGCTCTCGCGGAGGCTGCGGCAGTTGAGGGGGATAGCGAGCATATGATCGCTCGCGCGCTAATGGCCTCAGCCCAGGAACGGAACATGCAGATTCCATACGCACGCGATTTCCAGGCACTCCCAGGTCGCGGCGTCCAGGCAACAGTCAACGGGCGTACATTGCAGGTTGGCGGTCCGCGCTTGCTCGAACAAAGGGAGGTGACAATACCAGCGGCGCTTGCGCAGCATACGAAGCAATGGGGCGAACAAGGCCAAACCGTTGTTTATCTGCTCGAGGAGAAGCGTGTCCTCGCCGCGTTTGCCCTGGCCGATGTCATTCGCCCGGAGAGCCGCGAGGCGGTCGCCATGCTCAAGCAGCAGGGTGTGCGTGTGGCGATGTTGTCTGGAGACGCGGAAGAGGTAGCGCGCTGGGTCTCTGCTGAACTCGGCATTGACGAATATTTCGCGCAGGTGCTGCCCGAACACAAAAGTGAAAAGATCAGGGAGTTGCAGAAGCATGGCGAGCAGGTGGCGATGGTCGGCGACGGGGTGAACGATGCGCCCGCGCTGGCGCAGGCTGATGTTGGCATCGCTATTGGGGCCGGCACGGATGTCGCGCGGGCCTCGGCGGGTATCGTGCTGGTCAAAAATGACCCGCGTGATGTGGCGCGTATCATCGAACTGAGCAAGGCAAGTTACCGCAAGATGAGACAAAATCTGGCCTGGGCGGTAGGCTACAACGTGATCGCCTTGCCACTGGCAGCAGGTGTACTGGCCCCGCTCAACTTTGTGCTGCCACCCGCCATTGGGGCGCTGCTGATGTCGCTCAGTACGGTAATCGTGGCGCTCAATGCCCAGACGCTGCGCCGCTTAAAGTTGCAGCAGGAAAATGGCAGTGTCTCTCACTCAGTCGTTGGCTGAGTAAGAGACACTGCCACATTATAGAGATATTTAGACCGATATTGGCCTTTTTTTCGGAACCAGAAAGGTGTACGGTCTGGAATGCTTATTCCTTGAAGACGTAGCCGACTCCGCGCACGGTATGGATCAAGCGGGGTTCGCCTTCGGCTTCCAGTTTGTTGCGTAAGTACCCGATATAGACCTCCATGACATTAGAAGAGCCTTCAAAGTCCATGCCCCAGACCCGATCCAGGATGATCTCGCGTGTGAGTACCTGGCGCGGGCGTTTCATTAAGAGCTGGAGTAGCTCATATTCGGTGGGGGAGAGTTCAATCTCCCGCGTACCGCGATGGGCAACGCGCGTACCGGTATCCAGTTCGACATCGGCATAACGCAACACCTCGTGACGCTCTTCCTGGCTGCGACGCAACAAGGCCTTGACCCGCGCTACCAATTCGTCCGGGGCAAAGGGTTTGACCAGGTAATCATCGGCTCCCGTCTCCAATCCTTTCACCCGGTCAGCGACCGCGTCACGCGCTGTAAGCATGAGGATAGGCACGTTATCGCCCGCCGCGCGCAGTCGCTGCGCCACCTCTAGCCCGTTCAAGCCGGGCAACATAATATCGAGCACAACCAGGTCAGGCGGGCGCTCCAGCGAACGATTGAGAGCTTCATTGCCACTGACGGCAATAGCCACACTGTATCCTTCATAGGCAAGAACGCGCCGGAGCAAATCGGTAATGCGTGGATCATCATCCACAACGAGAATATGTGCTTTCATCAGAACCTCCATTCATTCCATCTTGTTACAGGTATAGCATACCACCGCTCTATGAAGCGATACTGAGATCAACCTGAGACGGAACTGAGAGTGATGAATCTTATATCACGACCACCTGGACAAACATACCGCTCTGCACTACGCGGCCTTGCGCGCCGCTTTCCATTGCCTGGACAGCTACCAGATAGGTTCGCGTTTCTCCTGCCCGCGCTTCGCTCACATCAAAGGTAATGCTCGTCGATCTCGCCCGGCGATCCAGCACCTGCCCCTCCGCGTTCCAGAGCATATACAGAGGTTCTTGCAATCCTGCCGTTTCGATGCTGTAGTGACCTGTGACAGGGTGAAGAGCGGCTTCCGACTCGGTCACGTACAACCTGACATCCCCCGTGATGAGTACCTTCGAATGCTCAAGCGCTGGTTCAATGGTGGTTGGGGCGTGTTGCTTTCGCAACCAGAAGTGTGCCGGTGGTGCCTGTAAGAGATGAGATGCTTGTGGGAACATCGCGCTCATGGTTATGGCTTCCTTCCTTTACAAAGAGGCTTCTCTCTATCCTCTCATCGAAAGCATACTTGAACCATATGAATTGGCTCTGTGGAATCGCTGAGAGTAAACTGAGAAGTTTCTCAACAATTCCACAGAGCCAATTGTTTCATCGTCTTCAGCATCATGGGAGAAGCTGGTGAGCCGATTCCGCTTAACTACACGTACCTGTTGGCGCAACTGATGAAGAAGTCACTTGATTGGGGCTGCTCACCTGGATACCACCAGCTCCAGGGTAGGTATGGTCGGCGGGCAACGCGCCACTCCACGTAAAGGTGTAGGTTCGCACCGTCTGCCCAGGGCTGAAGGTGATGCTGGCCGGAGTTTGTCCACGCCCATTGTTGATTGTATACGTGAACTGGACAGTCCCGCCGGGGCTATTGGGTGCCACATGGATGGTGGCTGTATAGGTAACTACAACGGATGTACCGCAAGACAGTCCCTGAATGGACGTAGGAGTTACTGTCATATCAACCTGCGTCACTTGAAACGCCGCAGAAGAGGTACACTGTCCCGTTGGCCCGACCAGTGAAGAAGTCAGTTGATTGGGGCTGGTCACCTGGATACCACCGGCTCCAGGGTAGGTATGATCGACAGGCAACGCACCGCTCCAGGTGAAGGTATACGTTTTGCTGGTCTCCCCTGGATTGAAGGCGATGCTGGCCGGGGTCTGGCTGCGCCCATTGTTGACCGTGTAATTGAACTGGACCATGCCACCGGGGCTGTTGGCCGGAACGTGAATGGTGGCTGTATAGGTAACTACTACCGAAGTGCCGCAGGACAATCCCTGTATGGACGTGGGACTCACCGCCATATCAACTTGCGTGACCTGGAACTTCCCGGCCGTACACTGTCCCGTTGGCTCGACCATTGGAGAGGTCAGTTGATTGGGACTCGTCACCTGTACGCCGCCAGGTTCAGGATAGGTATGATCGATGGGCAACGCGCCACTCCACGTAAATGTGTATGCTTTCGTGGTCTCTCCTGGCTTGAAGGTGATGCTGGCCGGGGTCTGACCGCGCCCATTGTTGACTGTATACATGAACTGGACGGTCCCGCCGACGCTATTGGGGTTGACATGGAAGAGAGCCGTATAGGTAACGGTCAAGTTCGTCTCGCAGGCCAGGCCTGCGACCGATCCAGGTGTGACCGACATCGTGACCGAAGTGACCTTCAATGGCACATGAGCAGTGGAAACCGGTGGCGTTGAATGAGGAGAGCCAGTGCCTCCGTTATTATGTCGAACCGCATAAAAAGCAATTGCCATACTGCCAACCAGGGCTACCAGAAAGACCGCCGCCGCCACCAGACCAAGTCGCTGCACCAGCGAAGCGCGCCTCGGGCGCGATTGACGCACGTTGCCCATATTGCTGTGTGGTATTTGTGGATTTTGCATAGGGAACTCATGCTCACTTTCTTGAGTACCTTTTTGGGAAAGATGCGCGCCCGCGATACGGTTCCAGACCCGATCGAGCGTGTCTTGCTCCTGCCGGGCATCGACCTGGTAAAAGCTGCGCAGATACGCGATTGCCTCTGCGTCTCTGCGATCGCCTTCCTCGAATTGGCTCACACCTTCAATTTGTTTGTCTATTTCTTCAGGTAAAAAAAACTCATCCTGCTCAGCCACCTTCCTGCTCCTCCCTTCTTCGTAAATAGATGGTGCGTAAACGATTTAAACTGCGTGAAAGAGTGACGCGCACCACGTTTTCCGGCCTTCCCACCGTGGTCGCAATCTCACGGCAGGATAAACCCTGGCCGAAGCGCATACGTAAAATCTGCTGTTGAAGCGGGGGCAAGCTTTGCAGATGGGCATACAAATCCATGTAATCTTCCTGCCGCAAGGCGCTATATTCGGGACTGAACATCTCATCTTCAAAAAGACCTTCAGCAACGTGATCGAGGGTCACGTTCTGACGAGTTTTCGCTCGCCGGTAGACATCGATCACTTTGTTGCGGGTCACGCGCCAGAGCCACAACTGCTGCTCTTTCTCCGAAAGCGCGGCGAATTTTGCCTGCTCGAGGGCCGCCACAAACACTTCCACCACCAGATCTTCCGCATCTTCTGGTGAGGGAACGCGCATACGGACATAGCTAAGCAGACCTGGTGCGTATTTCCTGTACAGGGGAGCCATCTCCTGCTCTACCTGCGCCATATGCCTGTTTGCTTGCATCATTTCCCTCGTGTTGTTGAGTAACTCATCTTAACTATCGTTTAGCATAGCGAAATATTACAACAAATGGGCGTCAATTTATCAAAACGGAACCGAACGCCCAGATATTGGTTCACATAGGTTTTTTGAAACACATCGACCGCCGGAGACTGTCATCCTGAGCGCAGCGAAGGATCTCTGTGCTGGCCGACGAGAGATCCTTCGCTGCGCTCAGGATGACACCTCCCACCCTGGCTCGTTCATTATCTAGTTGGATTTGTCCTGATGAGTGTCAGCCAGGCGCGGTTTGCCGCACAATGGTGTTGATAAATTCTCTGGCAGCGCGCGAAATTGTGCCGACGCGACGATAGGCCAGGGCAAAAATGAACTCTTCTTCTAAACCGGCGATTGGCAAAAGCGCCAGATCGTTGCCAACTTGCGATGGCCGTATCAGAGCGGGAAGCGTCAGTGTCACGCCGGTGCCCTGCCGCACCATCTCTTTCAATCCCTCGACCGATTCTATCTCAACGAGCGGGCGCAGGGGCAGCCCGCGCTGGCTAAAGATGCGCTTGGTAATCTGTCCCATACGCGAGGTCTCGTCCAGCAATATGAACGGTTCGTGTACAATTTGCTCAAGTGTGATAGTCGAATCCTTCATGTGAGCCAGCGGGTGATGCACTGAAACGAGCAGATGGAGCGGTTGGCGGTATAATTCTTTGATAATCAGCAACTCCGATTGCAGCCGGGGATCAAGAATCAAACCAAGCTCCACCTCTCCCTGCTCCACAGCCGTAATTAACTCATCCGTATGGTTCACCCGCACTTTCAGCCGTATATGCGGGTATTGTTGATGAAATGAGTCAAAGAGCGCCGGTAAAAAAGCGGTCGCCAGCGATTCGATGCAGCCAATCAGAATAGTGCCGCGCTGCCCGGCCTGTAAATCGGCGAGGAATTGTTGGCCCTCCTGTAATTGTTCCATAGCTTTGCTCACGTAGAGCGCAAACTCCTGGCCTGCCGTAGTCAGCGTGACGCGCTTCTTGTTGCGCGTGAAAAGCGCCACCCCTAACTCGTCTTCCAGCGCCGCGATCTGGCGGCTCAAAGCGGATTGCGCCACCAGGCACAATTCGGCGGCTTTGTGAAAGTTTTGTGTCTGCGCCGCCGCCAGAAAATAGGTCAGTTGATAGAATTCCATCGTGTTCTTTGCTCCTCAAGTTGATCTCGCTATGAGATCAATATTATATCAAACAGGTGTTGGACGCATCAACTTTTTCGCCTTATACTTGCTTTAGAGGCATCGGGTCATTGTCACCCTGAGCGAAGCGAAGCATGACAGGCGTCGGGTCATTGTCACCCTGAGCGAAGCGAAGGGTCTCACTCGAGGGACTGAGAGATCCTTCGCTTCGCTCAGGATGACAAGTGAAAGGATGGATGAATGGCGGGCGGTATTGTTGGGACTACAGAAAGAACTGCCAATCGTGTTAGAAGCATGACGAGCTACTACCCAATGGAGAAAAGAGGGAGACATGACACTGGTTGAACAACTGGCGCAATTCGTCGCGCGTATGACCTTTGAAGACCTTTCAGAGGAGGCGCGCCAGCAACTCAAGATACGTATTCTGGACGCCCTCGGTTGCGCTCTTGGAGCGCTTGAGGGGCCACCTATTCAGATAATACGCGCCCAGATTGAAGACTTCGGCGGCAAGCCCCTGGTAACGCTGATTGGCGGCGGGAAGACCGCGCCCGACCGCGCGGCTTTCTACAACTCGGCGCTTGTACGCTACCTGGACTACAACGATAGCTACATCGCCAAAAAGGAGACCTGTCACCCCAGCGACAATCTCGGCGCGGTATTGGCCGCCAGCGAATACGCCCGCAGGAACGGCAAAGAGTTTATGACCGCCCTCGCGGTCGCCTATCTGGTGCAGTGCCGCCTCTCGGACGTGGCCCCGGTACGCGCAAAGGGCTTCGATCATACCACGCAGGGAGCCTACGCGGTGGCGGCTGGCGTCAGCAAAGCGCTGGGTCTTGATCAGCGCAAAACCGCGAACGCCGTTGCCATAAGCGGCACAGCTTACAATGCCCTGCGCGTCACCCGCACGGGCAGTCTCTCCAACTGGAAAGGGCTGGCCTATCCCGATACAGCTTTTGGAGCAACCCACGCTGCGTTCCTCGCCATGCGCGGCATTAGCGGTCCCATGGAAGTCTTCGAGGGCAATAAGGGGCTGATGGACGCCATCACCGGGCGCTTTGAACTGGACTGGACGCGGGAGAACCTCGAAGCTGTGCGGCGCACCAGCGTCAAGAAGTACAACGCCGAGTTCCATTCGCAGTCCGCGCTCGAGGGCGTGCTGGAACTGCGAGCGGCGCAACATGTGCGACCGGAGGGCATCGAAAGCGTCAGCATCGACATTTTTGATGTCGCCTATCACATCATCGGAGGTGGCGAAGAGGGCGATAAACGGCAGGTGCGTACTAAAGAAGAAGCCGATCACAGCTTGCCCTATATGATAGCAGTTGCATTGCTGGACGGCGACGTATCCCCCGCGCAGTATATGCCGGAGCGCATTACACGCGAGGATGTGCAGAGCCTGCTGCGCAAAGTGACCATCCGGCCCGATGAGGCGCTGAGCAAACGCTTTCCCGCCGAGATGCCCTGTCGCATACAGATCACGCTTAAAGATGGCAGGAAGCTCAGTATCGAGAAACAGGACTACGAAGGTTTTTACGCGCGGCCCATGTCATGGGAGAAGGCCGCAGCCAAGTTTGAACGCCTGGCGACCCCCTACGCCAATGCCGCGCAGCGTGATGCAATCATCGAGGTGGTGGCACACCTGGAGACGAAAACTGTAGCAGAGTTGACCGGGCTGGTAGGCGCATCTTTCGCGCCTGACCATTAGATAGAAAAAGGAAGGATAACATCATGAACGAGCGAGCATTTCCATTTATTCGGATGAATGAGCGTGAGGGCAAACCCCGCACGCGCGGTATCACCGAGATTCGCGGCCCATACTATACTCCGATGGGCAAACGCTACCTGGAGGATGTACTGGAGACGATGGGCGAATATGTAGACTCTTTGAAATTCGCGGGCGGCTCCTTCACCCTGATGCCAGAAAAGCAGCTCAAGGAAATCATTGATCTGGCCCATCGCCACAATGTCATGGTCTCCACGGGCGGTTTCATCGAGCATGTGCTTACGCAGGGGACTGAGATGGTACACCGCTACATCGAAGAGTGCCGCAATGTGGGCTTCGATATTCTCGAAATCTCAAGCGGCTTCATCACCTTTCCGGTCGATGACTGGCTGCGATTAGTCGAACGTGTCCAGAAGGCAGGACTCAAAGCCAAGCCGGAGGTTGGCATCCAGTTTGGCGCGGGCGGAGCCACTACAGCCGAGGAGCTGGCATCGGAAGGCACACGCGACGTGGATTGGGCCATTGGACAGGCACGGAGGTTTCTGGATGCCGGGGCTTATATGATTATGATCGAGTCTGAGGGCATCACTGAAAACGTGAAAACGTGGCGCACCGATGCGGCTGCCAGGATCATCGGCGCTCTGGGACTGGAGAAAGTGATGTTCGAGGCAGCCGACCCGGAAGTCTTTGCCTGGTACATCAAAAATTATGGTCCCGAAGTGAATGTCTTTGTCGATCACAGCCAGATTGTGCAGCTTGAATGCCTGCGCGCTGGCCTCTGGGGAACTAAAAGCCTGTGGGGGCGCGTCCTGACCTACAAGGGATAAGAACACAAAGCACTTCGCGCTATGATACGCGCCGTGTCGTCGCCAACGACACGGCGCGTATCATAGCGTTTATCACATTAGAATAAGATTAAAAAGCGACATATCTCTCTAATAAAGAGCTACAATCTTTAATATAAATTAGGTCTCACTTAGAGTGAATGAAAGAGGAGCTTACAGAAGCAATAATCTCTTGTTTTTTATATAAAAAATATTTATGCTTATGGCATGATGAACTCCTGAAAACAGGAAAACAACAGAAGCACATAATATTAAGTAAGAAGGCAGGGATTATACATCATGCAAACATTAGGACATACAGAAGCGTGTTTACAGGACCTTCCCGATGGTATTCTGGCTCACAATAGCCTTGCTGGCGACCAGCAGGCATTTGAAATACTGGTAGAGCGCTATCGCCCGCTGCTCTTCAATGCTATCTGTCACATTCTTAACGATTATGACCAGAGTTGCGATATTTTGCAACAGGTTTTTCTCCAACTTTACATCTCGTTGCCTGTGTTGAAACAGGGTAAATCGTTCCGTGGCTGGTTGCTTAAAGTGGCGCGTAATCGTTGCCTTGACGAACTGCGACGCAAACACGCCTTGCCTTTCTCGACTCTAGAAACGAGTGACGATGATAATGAGGCATCCCTGTTGCTCTCCTTTAACGATCCCAACCCACTCCCGGAAGAGGTTGCGGAACATCATGACCTCAAAGATCGTGTGCAGCAGGCCATCGATGGTTTACCACCTCAATATCGCCGCGTCGTACTCCTGCGCTACGCCGGACAACGGAGTTTCGCCGAAATTGGGCAGGTTTTGAGTATCCCGGCGGCAACCGCGAAAACACATTTCCAGCGCGCTAAAGTCTTGCTACGCACGTCTCTCGCTTCAGAGATGCCACCGCAACTGGCAGCCAAAACAGCCAGGTAGAAAATTGATATATTCCGCGTGATTCGTCATCATGTCTCGTAGTCCTCTCTCCCGGTTGAGATGCCTTTTCGCAGGCATCCAGCCTTCCCACGCGAGCATCAGCAGCAAGCGTTTATGCTATAATAGAAACCCTTCCCCTGTGGAAGAGGCCGCTATTAGAAGAGAGAGACGAATGAGCGCACGTAACCCTGAGGATATGTCCGATGAGGCAAATGAAATGGCTCTGCTCATTATGAATCAACACCTGGCCGAACTGGTCGCGCTGGCTCACGATGCCATTATTGTGCGCGACCCGGCCAGTGTTATCATCTTCTGGAATCAGGGCGCTGAGCAGGTCTACGGGTGGACGAAAGAGGAGGCTCTCGGCCAGGTCAGCCATATATTGCTCCAGACACGCTTTCCCCAGTCTTTCGAGGTAACAAATATGGTACTGGAGCAGTGGGGACAATGGGAAGGGCAGCTCACACATAAACGGCGCGATGGCGAGCAGGTCATCGTGGAAAGCCGCCAGGTACTGGTGCGCAACAAAGAGAGCCAGGGTGCCGGGACAGGCCGATCTACCGTGATTCTGGAGATCAACCGCGACATCACCGAACGCGAACGCCTGCAACGCGAGCAGACGGAAGCTCAGGCGCGCGAGATGGCTCTCAAGGAGACGAAAGAGCGCATGGATGATTTCCTGGGTGTTGTCAGTCACGAACTACGCACACCTATGACAACCATTAAAGGAAATATCCAACTGGCAAAATACCGGTTACAATATGCCGCGCGAAGCCTGTCAACAGGCAATGATCCTCTCCCTAACACCCTGGCAGAGGTGCAAATGATGCTTGATCGCGCGGAACGCCAGGTCAATGTGCAAAACCGCCTCATTAGAGATTTGCTGGACATTTCGCGTATTCAGGTAGAGCAGCTTGAGTTGCAGCAGGATCAATACGATCTGATCTCAATCGTAAATGAGGCCGTAGAAGATTTGCGAAGCGCTACACCTGGGCGCACTATTCATACTGCCGAACCTGCTGAAGAATTTATTCCAGTCTTTGCGGATGCCGAGCGCATCGGCCAGGTTATCAGCAACTATTTGACCAACGCCTTGAAATATTCCCCGGAAGATCGTCTCGTCGCAGTTCGTGTAGAGAAAGAGGGCATGAAGGCCCGTATCTCGGTAAGCGATCAGGGACCGGGGCTTTCGCCTGTCGAGCAGGAGCGCGTGTGGGAGAGATTTTACCGCGTGGAGGGCATCAAACGACAGCGCGGCTTTGGTCTTGGTCTGGGACTCGGATTGCATATTTGCCAGGCGATCATCAGGCAACATGGGGGCGAAGTAGGCGTCGAGAGTACGGAGGGGGAAGGCTCCACGTTCTGGTTTACCCTCCCCATTGCCGAAGAGAAATAAGAGAAAAGGCATCATGCAGCGTTGCATGAGCAGGAAGTAAAATAATAGCTCATCCTTTGAGAATATAGCCCGATCCGCGTATCGTCTGAATGAGGCGGGGCGTACTGGGCGTATCCTCTATCTTCTCGCGCAAATAGCGCACATACACCTCGATGATATTGGTTTCACCCATAAAATCGTAGCCCCAGACGCGGTTAAGAATAGTAAGGCGGTCCAATACCTGGCGCGGATGGCTCATAAAGAGCAAAAGCAGGTTATATTCTGTGGAGGTCAGTTCAATCTGGCGACCCGCTCGCATCACTTCGTGGGTCGCTGTATTGAGTTGCAGATCCTCAAAGGTGAGTATTTGCTCGTCGGCATTACCATTTTCGCCTTGAGTATGCCTTGCGCGACGTAAAATAGCGCGAATACGCGCCACAAGCTCCTCAAAGTTAAAGGGCTTTGCCAGGTAATCATCGGCTCCTTGCTGCAAACCGGTCACGCGGTCATGCACATCATCTTTCGCCGTCAGCATCAGCACAGGAATATCGCGTGTAGTGGGGTTCGAGCGCAAGCGGTTACAAACTTCCAGACCATCAAGATCGGGTAAAAGAATATCCAGGATAATAAGAGCGGGATTAAGACGTTGCGCGGCCACCAATCCATCCGATCCAGTTTCGCTTGACTCGACTTGAAAACCTTCGTATTTGAGTCCCAGGCTGATGAGTTCCACGATATTACTATCATCGTCAACGACCAACACAGTAATGGGGGGGCGTTCCTCCGACTGCGCTGGTATGCGAGAATCCTGATTCATGTGTCACCCCCTGTGGTTTTTCCAGGTAGCTATTATAACACATCCTACCTTTCTCTACCCATTATAATACACAAGACGAAGATGAGCGAGTAAAGTACTAAGCGTTACACAGATACGGAAGCTGACTACTACGCGGCACAGGGTTGAAGCCGCGTAGTAATCCTACCACATACGGCCCGGCTTACTCCTCCATATAGACTTCACTGCCGCGCGCCAGGGCCTCGGGCGAGCGCATACTCAACACGATGATAGCCAGAATACCAAGCACAACCCAACCACCGACGATCCAGCCGACCAGATTGTACGGCGCTTGCTGCGGGTAGGGAATGAACTGGAAGTACAGTACGATGGCAAGCACGACGAACGGTATGAGCGGCACAATCACATGGCGCAAGACATTGAACTGCCTCTGCTGCTCGCGCCGGTAGAAGAATGGAACAGACGCGCAGGTCGCCATGTATACGGCAATAATGGGGATACCGATGATGATACCCAGCAGGTTAAAGGCTATTCCAGGTCCATAAACGAGGCCGGGCCATAGCGTACAAAGCAGGGCGACGAGCATGGTGAATATGATGGCGATGTCAGGTGTGCGGAACTGATTGACATGTGCCAGTCGTCCCGGCAAGGCTCTGACGCGCCCCATCGCATAGAGTACGCGGCTGGCCGCGTTGACACCGGCGTTCGCGTTGGCAAGAGCGCTATTGAGAATGGCGATGCTGACGATGAACTCGAACGGTCCCCACACGCGCGTAGCCATCGTTGCCCAGGGGTTCGGGTCATTGGTATAGGTGCCGATGGTATTGAAGCCCCAGCCAACTACGCCTGCATAAGAGCAGAACACATAAAAGATGCCAATCAGGACGACCGCCAGCAGGATGGCGCGTGGAACCGTGCGGCGCGGATTATGCGCCTCCTCCGCCAGCGGCGCTGATGACTCAAAGCCCGCGAAGGCCAGGAACACGAAGATCATGCCCTTCAGGATACCCTGCCAGCCTCCTAAACCGGAGAGAGAACTGGAGGCAGGGTTGAAAGTCGCCAGGGTATTGCCACTGCCAGCGCTCACGATTAACCAGATCGAAAGCAGGACGAAGACGGTGATCTCGATCAAACCTAATACGACACTCACATCGGCGGAAAGCTTGATGCCGAAGTAAGTGAGAGCGAAGACCACAACGGCAAAGAGCATGGCCCAGAAAACCCAGCCATTCGCTCCCAGCGCCGTGAAGTGGAAGTATTGCCTGAGGAAACTATCCGCCACCGGCCCCAGTACCAATAATTGAAACGGGACGATAAGCAAATAGGCCAGATCAAACAACCAACCGGTCATCCAGCCGGCCTGGGAACCCAGACTGCGGCTGACATAAGTGAAGTACCCACCCGCCGATGGCAGGTGCCGCGCCAGGGCGCCGATGCTCAGAGCGACAAATGTGCAGATGATAAGCGCGATAAGGACTGCGAGCGGCAGCGCGCCGCCGGTAAACCCGATGGCGGCAGGGCCAAGCGTAAATGCCACCGCGGAGGCCGGTGCCATCGTTGTGATCGACTGGAACAACACTCCGGGCAGGCCGATAGCGTTTGGGCGCAGGGTTGATTGTTCCGACGATCCGGGGGAAGATTCAACAGTCATAGAATTGCTCCTTCTCTATCAGAGAAGATAGAACAAATTGGGCAGGAAGGGAGGTCTTCCTGCCAGGAGAATATACATGAACTAACCCTGTACTCTAATAATACATATCTATAGGAAAAAAACAAGGGAATTTTTCGATAGATCAGGGCTGTCTGAATAGACCTTTTGCCATTTGTCCTACTGTCGTGTT
>DASTKD010000655.1:0-4427 GCA_035716135.1 Ktedonobacteraceae bacterium | reverse complement strand
CCCTACAGACAAAACCTCCTGTTACTCTAATAGCACCATTTCCTTGAACAACTTCTCTAATGTGGCAGCCGGGTTACTGCACAAACCAGAGTGAACGGGCGAGGTTTGAATGATGGTGCTGCGCGGCGAGACGAGCCAGTGGAAGCGTTCGGATTGTGACAGGCGACCAATGAAACCGGCTTGCTCGCCTCCGGCACATATCAAGGGAATGCGGTTAAGATGCTGGCTGACAAATTCAAGGTCGATGCGCGGGGCGAGAGCCAGCGCGCGCGGCTTGTCCAGGTGGATCAACGCGCCCAGAAAACGCTGCGTGCGACAGAAGAGAATGACGCCTACATTGATGCATTCGCCGCGCTCAACGTGGGGGACAAGCCGCACGAGCGCGTAATCATACGAGTTGCGCGCGGGCATGAAGTGCCTCCTCTACAAAAATGTGCGACGCTTGCAGGCGATCTATCAGGTAGGCGATATAGGCGGCGCGGTGTGCGGCATGATCTGGATACAGGGCGTCACCTTCTAACCATGTGCCAGGAATGGCGTTGATGATATCCTTGATAATGGCGGGCGTCAGGCGCTCTTTTAGCAAGGCATCGGCTTCCAGAAGCTGGCTGGCCGAGCGCAACAGGATATGATCCTTGATGGGGATAAAGGGCGAGCGGCTGTACTTTATATAGTCATTGCCGGTGTGATGGAAGTAGAGCGAGGCCCCGTGATCTATCAGCATCAGGCGCTTATGCCACCACAGCATGTTGGTGTTGCGCGGCGTGCGATCCACGTTGGTAACGTAGGCATCGAACCACAGGATAGAGGATGCTAGCAATGGGTCTAAGCTTTGCGCATCCAGGGTGTCAAAGGCCAGTGAGCCGGGCAGGAAATCGAGGGCAAGATTGAGGCCGGGGCTGGCCTTAATCAAAGCTTGAATCTCGAAATCCGGCTCGGAGCGGCCAAGCACCGGGTCAAGCTCCATAAAGACGATCTCTGGTACAGGCAGTTGTAAAGCGCGGGCGATTTCGCCCGCCACCATTTCGGCGATCAGCGCTTTCGGCCCCTGACCCGCGCCGCGAAACTTCAAGACATAAAGGCCGTCGTCGTCGGCCTCGACGATGGCCGGAAGCGAGCCTCCTTCGCGCAAAGGCGTAACATAGCGCGTGGCGTTTATTGTTCTGAGCATGAGTATATTTTCCGTTGGTGAACAGTAGTATCTGATATGTTTCAGTTTATCATACGATGCTAGAGGCGGAGCCGCTTGCGTCGCCATCATCTGATGTCCTGATCGCTGCCCTGTATCTCTCTCCCCAACACTTTTAGGGAGAGAAAGGCGACCGCAAGGGTCGCCTCTACTATGACACGGAGCGGCCTCCCCAGCCCGTTCATAGTAGAGGCGACCCTTGCGGTCGCCTTTCTCTCGTATTTGATCAGCCCTTGCCTATTATCATTCACAGAACCTGATCTACCGCGATCGTTTCGCGGTTGGCTCTGGCACCTGCGTGGGTGGAGTTGTGGTAGGAGCTGCCGTGATAGCGTGGCTTTCGCGCACGACGGAGAAAACGATGGCGACCACGCAGATGACGGCGGAGGCGATAAAGGCGTGGCTCATGCCTGTTGTTAGCGCGCTGGCGTAGACTGGCGCGAGATGGCTGACGGTGCCGAGGAAGACGGCGTTTACCAATCGCGGCGGCATTGAGGCCGCCGCCACGCTGAGGGCTACTGCGAAACTGCATACCATGCCGAAGTTACGCAGGGTATTCAGGGTCGCTGAGGCCACGCCCAGGCGGTTGCGCGGCGCGGCTCCCATCGTGGTGCTGGTGTTAGGCGACCAGAAGAATGCGCCACCCAGCCCCATCAGACTGAGCGCCAGGGCCAGCAGGACGTAGGGTGTGGTGGGAGTAAGGAAAGCCAGCACGACCAACGCGGCAACTTGCAAGATAAGCCCTACCGTTGCCGGGGTGGTACCTTTGCGGCGATCGCGGTCTGCCCAGCGCCCACCGAATGGACCGACAACGGAGGTGAATATCGGCAGGGGCAGGATGAAAAAAGCGGCCATCAGTGGGGAGTCGCCGAGTACCCCTTGCAGGTAGAAGACGATCAAAAAGTTCACCGCGAAAAGCGCCAGCGATTGAAAGACGGCAGCCAGGACGGAGAACGAATAGCGGCGACTGCTAAAAAGGTGCAGGTCGAGCATGGGATAGAGCGCGCGACGCTCCCAGAGGGCGAACACAATGAACGAGACAAGCGCAATCGCCAGGTAGATCAAGACGGACTCTGAAAGCCAGCCTGCGCCGATGCTGCCCATGATGCCGAGCAATAGCGTGACGAGGCCAATGCAGAAAAGCACCGCGCCTGTAATATCGAAGCGTTCACCATGTGGATTGGGCGCAATATCATGCAGGAGTAAGAAGGCTGCCAGTGTGGCTATGATGCCAACGGGCAGATTGATCAGGAAAATCCAGCGCCAACTGGCGAATGAGAGGATCACGCCGCCCAGCACCGGGCCAAGCACACTGCCCAGGCCCCAGGTGACAGCGTTGATGCCCATGGCCTGCCCGCGTTGTTCGGGCGGGAAGACCTCGGTGATGATCGCCATTGAATTAGCGGCGAGCATAGCGCCGCCCACGCCTTGAATGATGCGAGCGCCGATCAGGAAAGAGTCTGTGGGCGAGAAGCCGCACAGCACTGAACCGAGCGTAAAGACCACAAAGCCCAGGTTGTACATCCGCACACGACCAAACATATCGGCCATGCGGCCAAAACTGAGTTGCAGGACGGTGCTGACGATGAGATAGCCCAGGATGATCCAGGTCATACGCACAAGGTCAGAATGCAGGTCTTGTAGCATGTTCGGCAGGGCCAGGATCACAACGGTAGAGTCAAGAGCGGCCATAAAGGAGCCAACGGTGGTAACAGAGAGCGCCACCCACTTATACGCCGGTTTTTTCATTATAAATACTCCTCGCACGAGAAAAGGGACTTGTATACAATAATAGCACTCTACAAGCAGTGTGCAAACTGTGCAAAGGTACAGTACATAGTGTATGATTGTCATACAGTATTGACCTGCGTTGCTGCTCTGTATAAAGGAGAAGAGCCTCGTGACTGAGACAAAAACGAGCTATACCACCTGTCCATTGTGTGAAGCTACCTGCGGATTAGAGATTGTCACTCGTGGGCGCGAAATTCTCTCCATTAAAGGGGATGCGCAAAACGTATTCAGTCATGGCTATATTTGCCCTAAAGCCTATAGTCTCAAGGAGTTGCATGAAGACCCCGATGTGCTGCGCGAACCAATGGTGCGCCGGGGCGAGCAGTGGCACAAAGTGAGCTGGGACGAGGCTTTTGCCGAGATCGAACGCGGGCTGACGCCTGTTGTGCAAGAATATGGGCGCGATGCGCTGGCCGTGTACGTGGGCAACCCGACCGTGCATAACCTCGCCAGCCTGCTGTATCTGCCAACTCTGCTCCATGCCGCCAGGACAAAAAACTTTTATAGCGCATCCACGGTTGACCAGATGCCCAAACAGGTCTCGGCGGGACTGATGTTCGGCACGATGCTCTCTATTCCCATACCTGATGTGGATCGCACCGATTACCTGCTGCTACTGGGCGCGAACCCGCTGGTCTCCAATGGCAGCCTGATGACGGCTCCCGATATGCGCGGTCGCCTGCGCAAGCTGCGCCAGCGCGGAGGTAAGATCGTGGTCATCGACCCGTACCGCACGCGCACCGCGCAAGAGGCCGATGAGCATCACTTCATCCGCCCCGGCAACGACGCTTATTTCCTGTTCGCCATCGTCAATATGCTCTTTGCCGAAGGGCTGGCAACGCCGGGTAGGCTCAGCGAACATATGAACGGGCTTGAAGAGGTGCGCGCGCTGGCCGAGCCGTTTACGCCTGAGCGCGTGGCGAACATCTGTGGTATAGAGGTGGATGTCATACGCCGTATCGCGCTCGAACTGGCCGTAGCTCCACGCGCGGCTGTGTACGGGCGCATTGGCACCTGCACGCAGGCATTTGGTACACTAACAAGCTGGCTGATCGACGTGGTGAATATCCTGACCGGCAATCTCGACCGCGAAGGCGGGGCATTGTTCCCGCGCGCGGCGGCTGGCGGGCGCAATACCACAGGCACACCGGGGCGCGGGCGTGGAGTGCGCTTCGGGCGCTGGAAGAGTCGCGTGCGTGGCCTGCCAGAATTCTTTGGCGAGCTACCGGCGGCCTGCCTGGCTGAAGAGATCGAGACGCCCGGCAAGGGGCAGGTTCGAGCGTTGATTACGCTGGCCGGCAATCCTGCTTTGAGCAACCCTAATAGCGAACGACTGCAAAAGGCGTTTGGTACGCTCGATTTTATGGTGAGCGTGGATATGTATCTCAACGAGACGACGCGCTTTGCCAACGTGATCTTGCCGCCGCCGTTAGCCCTGGCGCATTCG
>DASTKD010000654.1:0-8585 GCA_035716135.1 Ktedonobacteraceae bacterium | reverse complement strand
AGCGCAAACTGCGAGCCATTAAACACACCAACATCATCAAACGTGTCATTCGCGGCACCAAAAGAGGCGCTGCTAATGATGGTGAAGAAGAAGGCTTTGGTTTGCGGATCGTAGAAGCAGCGCGGATCGCTAAAGGCGTTTGGATCGCCCAGGAAGCCGGCCTGGCTAACGATAGTACTCAACAGCTTCCCGGAGGTGCTGTATAGCGCCAGTGCGTCGTTGACCGACTCAATGACGACCGTTGGGTTTCCCGGTAGCGTGGGGTCTTTTCCTACACAAAGGCCCTGGTCGGGGGGAGTCACCTCGAACAAGGCTCCGCCATTCGCTGCCGCTTGATCGGCATCGCTGATCCCATTGAATTTGCGCACGATCTGACCTTCAGCCACAGCACTGGTGGATACGACTGCTGGTGCGGATGCGTTACGCACGCCAGCGTTTGTTTTAGCTCCGCCAAGTTCGCTTTCATGAGGATTGGTGAGGACGAGCGGACCTGTTGGAACCCGGCTGGTTCTGGTACTCCCGCCAGCAAGAGTGGATGAAGTAAGCACCTGCTTACCCTTGATAGAAGTCGCGTTGTAACTGGCGCTGGTAGAACTGGATGCTGCATGGGTCGTTGCCCCATGCGCAACGAGTGTCACCATAAAGGCACCGACCAGTGTCAAGATGGTGATGGCCGAAAGTAGGATGCCTACTTTCGAGCGAGGAGAGAAACGCATTGAATAGACTCACTTTCACAAACTCATAGATACAACAACCAGAACGCGAGGTCAGGCACCCGAGAGTATTCAGATTATCTATATATTGATATACAGAAACTCTCAAAGTAATTATCCATGAGATAGTGATAATAAAGAAGGGTGGATTGGTTAAGATCTGGTTACGGATTGGTTAAGATTGGCGGCGGCTTTAGCGTAGCCCAAACGGAGTGTCCAACTCAATTTGTCTTGACAGTGGCTATCGCGCTGATGTATCATCCTGAAGTGAGGTTTTTCTGCTTAAAATCAGGTTTCACGGGCGGTTGCTGAAATTGGTAGACAGGACGGACTTAGGATCCGTTGGCGCAAGTCATGAGAGTTCGAGTCTCTCACCGCCCACCGTTGGCAGGCTAATCGGGAGATTAGGCACCCTGCTTACAGCATAGCAGCACTGAGTGCAAGTTGCATGATTCAATGACTATCGTAGTTGGCAGCGTTTTTGTGTTGCCAGGGCGCAACGCATGGCGTTCCTATTTAATAACATTTGTGTTGGAGGAAAAGTGAAGGTCTCGGTTGAAAAGTTACCAGGCAGTGAAGCGCGCGTGGAAGTCGATTTTTCCTGGGAAGAACTGGAAAAAGCTTCAGATAAAGCCTTTCGCAAACTGGTTCAGAAGATTGACATCCGGGGATTTCGCCGGGGAAAGGCCCCTCGCTCTTTGGTAGAGCGGCAACTCGGCAAAGACTACATCTATCAAGAAGGTCTCGACGAACTCATGAACGAGACCTATCGCTCCGCCATCAAAGAAAACGACATCACCCCTCTCGCACAGCCAGAGATAGACGCCCCGGTTTTGGAGATAGGTCAGCCGTATCACTTTAGCCTGACGGTTCCCGTGCTTACTCCCGTCGAACTCGGCGATTACCGCTCGCTGCACTTTGAGCGCGAAGAGGCCACCATCACCTCGGAAGAAGTGGAGCAGCAAATCGAGTTGATACGCGACCGCAAAGCCCACTGGGACGAGATTGAACGCGCCGTCGAGATGGCTGATCGCGTCACCGTCGATTTGAAGCTTACCTCGGAAGACCAGACGATTTCAGATCTGAAAGATAATCCTTTTGAGCTGACCAATGAGCGCGTTGGCCTGTTTAGTGGCATGGACGAACACCTGTTGGGCATGAAAGCTGGCGAAAGCAAGAGCTTTACCACCACCATCCCCGCCGATTATGCGAATGAAAAGCTGGCCGGTAAAGAGGCGCATTACGACATCATGCTGCACAAAGTCGAAGCGAAGCATGTGCCGGAGGTTGACGATGCGCTGGCGATGGAGGTCAGCGAGGGCGACATTACCAGTGTAGAGGATCTGCGCAAAGCCATCAGCGATGAATTGCTCGCCAATAAAAAGCGGCGCAACGCCGAAGCCCTGCGCGATAAGGTCGTCGATGCCGTGATCGAGCAATCCACCTTCGCGGTGCATCCGGTGCTGATTAAGGACGAAGCGGAAGAGATGATGCACCAGCTTTCGCATGTGCTGGAAGACCAGCGCATGTCGATGGACCAGTACCTTATGATTATGCGCAAATCCCGCGACGAGTACTTGAAGGAAATCGAACCTGAAGCGGAGAAGCGCGTGAAACGCCAACTGGTGCTGGACGCGATTGCGAAGCAGGACGAGGTGGAAGTTTCGCCGGAAGACCTGGAAAAGCTGGCGCGCGCCTATGCCCAGGCGGGACAGCCAATTCCGCGCAGCCAGGAGCAGTTACGCGCCCTGGCGACCAGCCTGCTGCGTGAAAAAACCATTACGCACCTGGTAGATCTGACCGCAGGCCCCGATCCCGACGAGGAAAACGAAGAAGAGGAAGTTGCCGAGGCAAATGCTGAAGCCGCCGCGCTTGCCGGTGAGGAGGATGCCACCGAAATCGCCAGCAAGGAGGCGGAAGAACCCATAGCAGCGCCCGATGTAGATAGCTCAACCGTAGATTCAGATGTAGAGGCGCAGGCAGCGCAAGAGGCACACTAGCCGGGCGCGATCCACAAAATCGCAACCCGGCCAGGAAAGGTGACAGACGTGGCAAATTCGAAAAATATGCGGACAACCTATCGCTGCTCATTCTGCGGGAAGAGTCAGGATCAGGTGCAGAGGCTCATCGCGGGTCCCGGTGGTGTCTATATCTGCGATGAGTGTATCGACCTGTGCCGGGAGATCATCGAAGAAGAGCAGGCCACAATTGCCAGGCCGCGCCTGCAAACGGGCAAGATACCGGCCCCCAGGAAGATCTACGAGCAGCTTAGCCAGTACGTCATCGGGCAGGAACGCGCTAAGAAGTCGCTGGCAGTGGCCGTCTACAACCACTACAAGCGTATTGGCGTGGGGATGCAGATCGACGATGTTGAGCTGGGTAAGAGCAACATCCTCTTGATCGGCCCCACCGGCTGTGGCAAAACGCTGCTGGCGCAAACGCTTGCCAAGATTCTCGATGTGCCGTTCTGTATCGCCGATGCTACCGCTCTCACAGAGGCGGGTTACGTCGGTGAGGATGTCGAAAATATCCTGTTGCGCCTCATTCAGACCGCCGATTTTGATATTGCGCGCGCCGAACGCGGCATCGTCTATATCGACGAGATCGACAAAATCGCGCGTAAATCCGACAATCCATCCATCACACGCGATGTCTCCGGCGAGGGTGTGCAACAGGCGCTACTCAAGATCATCGAAGGCACGATTGCCAATGTGCCACCGCAGGGCGGGCGCAAGCATCCCCATCAGGATTTCATCCAGATCAATACCGCCAACATCCTGTTCATTTGCGGCGGAGCCTTCGAAGGACTCGACAAGATCGTCGAGCAGCGCCTGGGCAGCAACAAGTCGATGGGCTTCAAGGGCGGGCAACATGAAGAAAAGAAAACGGAAAGCGCTATTTTGTCGCATCTTATTCCCGATGACCTGCTCAAATTTGGCTTGATTCCAGAGTTTGTAGGTCGCCTGCCCGTCGCAGTATCGCTGGACAGCCTGGATAAAGATGCCCTGATACGCATTTTGACCGAGCCGAAAAATGCCATTGTCAAGCAATACCAGAAGTTCTTGCAGCTTGATCGCGTAGAACTGGTCTTCACCAATGATGCTCTCGACGCTGCCGCCGAAGGCGCGCTCAAACAGCGCACCGGCGCGCGCGGCCTGCGCAGCATCATTGAAGATGTGCTGCTTGACGTAATGTACGAGATCCCATCGCGCGCGGATGTGAAAAGGGTCATTATCAACGGCGATGTGATTACCTCACACCTGAAACCACTGCTGATTACACGCAGTGAACGCGCAACACCGTATTCTGAAGATGAGTCTGCATAAGCAGACTCATCCATCTTTATCGATCTATTTTGTAGGGACGCGATCAATCGCGCCCGTCCGATGACTAATTGATGTAATGTGGCGCGATCAATCGCGTCCGATGGCTGATTGATGTAATGTGTAGGGACGCGGTTGATCGCGTCCTATGAAGGCGGGACTTGTGAGCGAACCAGAACGCCAGGAAAGCAATATAGATAGTCCTATCCATACGCCATATCCCCTTGTGGCGTTGAAGAACATGGTTGTTTTTCCGCGTACTCGCATTACCCTGTCGATGCAGCGCGAGAAGTCGGTTCGCGCTGTCGAAGAGGCGATGATGCATTCGGGGCATGTGCTTATCACGGCTTCGCAGCTCGATCCCGAAATCGAGGACCCCGAACCCAAAGATATTTATACCTTTGGCACACTGGTGGAAATCACCACCATGCATCGCCAGCAGGACGGCAGCTTTCAGGTCCTCTTCAATGGCCTGCGCCGCGTAAAGATCGACGAGTATATCGAGCAGGAGCCGTTCATGCGCGTGGCCGTCAGCCAGCTTGCGGAAACGCAGCCGCAGGGGCCGCAGGCCGACGCGCTGGTGCGCCACGCCACTAACTTATTTGAACGCTACGCCCAGCTCAATCGCCGTTTCTCCGTCGAAGACATTAACTCTATCGTGGGCATCAAATCCTCCACGCGCCTCTCGGATATGCTGGCCGCGCACCTTGTGACCGACCCGCAGCAGCAGCAAGACTTGCTGGAGACGCTTGACCCACTGGCGCGCCTGGAAAAAATCTGCGTGATTATGGGCAACGAGATCGAAATTCTCGAACTCGAATCGACCATTCGCAGCCGCGTGCGCTCGCAGGTAGACCGCACCCAGAAGGAATTTTATCTGCGCGAACAACTACGCGCCATTCAGGAGGAACTGGGCATCGAAGGTTCCAGCGAAGCCAACGAGTTGCGCGAAAAGCTCAGCCAGAAGGTTATGCCGCCGGAAGTGGCGGCCAAGACGCGCAAAGAGATCGACCGCCTCGAACGCACGCCCCCGCAGGCGGCTGAAATTCCGGTATTGCGTTCTTACATCGACTGGATTCTAGCCCTGCCGTGGAGCGAGCGCAGCGAAGATCATTTCGACATCGAAACAACCCACCGCATTCTCGAAGAAGATCACTACGGGCTTGAGGGCATCAAAGAGCGCATCATAGAATTTCTGGCTGTGCGCCAGTTGCGCCAGTTGCGCGCCAGCCAGAACGGTTCTGCCAGAAGCGAGAGCCAGGGACAGATTTTGTGCTTCATCGGCCCGCCTGGCGTGGGAAAAACTTCGCTGGGTCAATCTATCGCCCGCGCCCTGGGGCGCAAGTTCGCCCGTATTTCGCTGGGCGGCGTGAGCGATGAGGCCGAAATTCGCGGCCATCGCCGCACCTACGTGGGCGCGCTCCCCGGACGTATCATCCAGTCTATGAAAACGGTGGGCGTGCGTAACCCTGTTTTCTTGCTCGACGAGATCGATAAGCTTTCAACCGAGTATCGCGGCGACCCATCGGCGGCGCTGCTGGAAGTGCTTGATCCTAAACAGAACAGCACCTTCGTTGACCACTACCTGGAAGCTCCCTTTGATCTCTCGGAGGTGTTTTTCATCTGTACGGGCAATGTGAAATACCAGATTCCGCGCGCCCTGGCCGACCGCATGGATATTATTGATCTCCCCGGTTACATGCTTGAGGAGAAAGTCAATATCGGGCTGCGTCACCTGTTGCCCAAAGTGCTGGCCGAACATGGCCTCACGCAGGAACAGTTGAAAATCCCGCAAACGGTCATGCAGCATATCGTGACGGACTATACGCGCGAAGCCGGCGTGCGCAATCTTGAGCGCCAGCTTGCCACCATCTGTCGCAAGGCGGCGCGGCGCATCCTGGCGAAGCCCGATAGCCATATTCGCCTGACTAACCACAGCCTGGAACAATATCTTGGTCAACCTCGCTATAGTGAAACGCCTTTCAGCCACAAAGTGCAGGTTGGCGTCGCAATGGGGCTGGCTGTTACCGAAATGGGTGGGATGCTTCTGCCCGTCGAAGTGGCGACCATGCAGGGCAAGGGCGAATTGCTCATCACCGGCCAGCAGGGCGATGTGATGCGCGAATCGGCCTATGCCGCGCTCTCCTATATTCGCTCGCGCGCCGAAGAGTTGGGACTTGACCCCAATTTTCAAGACAACCTCGACTTGCACATCCACATGCCGGAAAATGCGCAGCCCAAAGATGGCCCTTCGGCGGGCATTACCATTGCTACTGCGCTGATTTCCGCGCTCACAGGGCGTCCGGTGCGCGCCGATATGGCAATGACCGGTGAAATTACGCTGCGCGGGCGCGTGCTGGGCATTGGTGGCCTCAAAGAAAAAGTGCTGGCGGCGCATCACGCCGGTATCTATAATCTGCTGGTGCCAGCCGAAAATAGCAATGAACTGGCCGAAATTCCCGCCAAAATCCGGCAAAGTATGCATTTTACCAGCGTGGACAATATGGATCGCGTCATTGAAGCTGCCCTGCTTCCCGCTCCTGCCTCCCCGCTCTCACTTAACCCGAACGCGCATGACGAGGAGCCGGAGCCGCGCCCCTTGCACCTGGATGAGCGTACCGCGCCGAACCATAAGAAGAAAATGGCCTCTTCCCTCACTCCTGCTGATGTGCAGAATGAAACCGAACCATTCCTCATCCCGCCTGTCGATCGCAATTTGAGCGGCGAGTATCCATCGGCACAGGCGCAAAACCCGGAGGAGTAATTTGTAAGTTATGGCAGAACAAGATACATCGTCGATGCAAAACCCGTTTCTGGTGAGTGAACGTCTCTACCTGCGCCCGTTGGAGCCAGCGCAGGATAACCACCTCTATTCCACCTGGATGAACGACGAGGAGATCCGCCGCTATTTCTCGATTTACCCCACCAGCGACTCGCGCGGCAAAGAGCGCCTGGAGCAGTTGTATCGAGACGGCAAACATATTATTTTCGGCGTGGCCCTCAATAGCGATAACCGCTTGATTGGCCTGGTCGGGCTGAAAGACATCAATTACGTCAACCAGAGCGCGGAATTTTATGTAATTATCGGTGATCGCTCGGCCTGGTTCAAAGGCTATGGCACCGAGGCCACCAAATTAATGTTCCGCTATGGCTTCATGGAACTCAACCTTAACCGCATCCAGACGCAGGATATGGAAGAAAACAAGGGCGGCTGGCGCGCCGATGAAAAAGCGGGCATGAAATTTGAAGGCACGCTACGCCAGGTGATCCTGCGTTCTGGCAAATACCACGATGTGCGGGTCTATAGCATCCTCCGCAGCGAATATTTAGAGAGCCTTGAACAATAATATGCCCATCACGATTGAAGAAATCGCCGACCGCGAGCAGTGGGATGCCTTCCTCACCAGCCAGCCGCGCGGACACCTGCTGCAATCCTTTGAGTGGGGCGAATTGAACACCTACCTGGGCGCGCGCGTCTATCGCCTGGGCGCGTTAGAAGACGGGCGCATGGTGGGCGCGCTGTCGCTGACCGTCTCGCCTGTGCCTGTCCCCATGCCTGGATTGCGCTGGAACTGGCTCTATAGCTCGCGCGGCCCCACCGTTGAAACGCCTACCTCACCCGCTCTGCCCGCCCTGATCGAGAGCGTGCAGAAAATCGCAAAGGTGGAACGTGCCGTTGTGCTGCGCCTTGAGCCGAACATCGCCGGCGGTGATCCCGACGAGCAAGCCTGGATCGATGCCTATCACAGGCTGGGATTCCGTACCAATCCCAATGCGGTGCATGGGCGACGAAGCTGGGTGCTAGATATTCGTCCCGATGCAGCAAAGCTGCTGGCCGATTTCAAAATGACCTGGCGGCAAAATGTGCGCGTCGCCGAGCGCAAAGGTGTCGTTATCCGCGAGGCCACCAGCGATGCCGATTTTGATGCCTACTACGACCTGCTCAAGCTCACCAGCGACCGCGACGCCTTCTTCATTCACCAGAAGGATTACCACCGCGAGATTTTGCGCCACTTTGCCAGCAAAGGCGACGCTGTACTCTATCTCGCTGAACACGAGGGCGAGGCCATTGCCGCCAAAATGCTGATTCGCTTCGGCGACTGGTGCTGGGACATGTTCGGAGCTTCGTCCAATAATAAGCGCAACCTGAAGCCAACCTATTTGTTACAGTTTCGCTGTATCGAGTGGGCCAAAGCGCGGGGCTGCTCCTACTTCGATTTTCGCACCATCCCCGAAATTCTGGAGCCGGGCGAAGAGATGTGGGGCGTCTATGAATACAAAAAGGGCTTCGGCGGCTTTTCCCGCCTGAACATGCCCACGCAGGATTACGTCTACCGCCCGCTCATCTACAACACCTGGCGCAAGCTGGTCGAAGCCCGTCGCGCCCGCCGCCACGAAGCCCGCAAACAAGTCGAACTGGACCGCGCCGCGCGCGGCCAATTACCAGGGAACATGTTGAATCAGAAAAGTAGCACATAAGCCAGGGCGACTTCGCCTGTCATCCTGAGCGCAGCGAAGGATCTCAGTGTCTGGCACGTCAGATCCTTCG
>DASTKD010000653.1:0-10041 GCA_035716135.1 Ktedonobacteraceae bacterium | reverse complement strand
GGGTATCCAGACATCACTCTGGATGGGTTGCCCCATTCGGAATCTCAGGGCTCTTCGCTCGCATGCAGCTCCCCCTGAACGTTTCGCCGGTCTCCGCGTCCTTCGTCGGCCTTCAGCGCCTGGGCATCCACCTCGTACTCTCTCTCGCTTGTCCTACATTCCTTGCGCATTCACGCGCGTCGCTCCGCGTCGCACGATAAACACGTTCAAGCGTTTCCTCTGTTCTCTCTTGTTCTCGTTTGTTCTTTACTGCCCTCGGCAAAATTGAAGTAATTATTCTTTATTCGGTTGTTCAAGTGCTTCCATTGCTTGACGCCCGTGTATGATGCCATACTTTTTCTGGCTTGTCAACAGTTTTTACGGCGAAATGCGCGTGAGAACAGAAATTAGCCCGAATGTACTAAAGGACGAAAGAGTATTTGACGAACATTTCGGGAATTCGGTATGCTTCCTAATGGTATGGACAATTTCGGGGTGTTGCTTATTGTGGAGGGAAAACCACGCATATGAAATATTTCTTCTGGATCGCTTTTGCCGTTTTTCTGGCGGCCTCAATTCCGCACGTTGCCTATTTCTTTGCCTCATTTGAACCGTCGCAGGGGCCGACTGGCACCTGGTGGTGGATAGTCAGTTATGCCATCGCCATCAGCATCGATGTAACGGTCTATCTCCTTTCATGGACGGCTTTCCAGCGTTATCGCCGCTACCGCACGCCCAGGGCGGTCTGGCAACACTGGCTACTGATAGTGATGTGTACGGTGTTTTCCTGGGTGGTCAACTGGGCCTACGCGAAACAGTTTCACAGCACAACCATGCTGAGTTCCGCCGAGTCGGCTGCGCCCTGGTTGACCAACATCTTCCCCTTTATGGCAAGCGCGTTTCCCCTGCTGGGTATCGTCTATACCATGATGGCTGAGACGATTTCGGAGACGAGCGCTGAGGAGAAGCAGGAAAAAGCGCAGCAGTTATCGGCTCTGACCGAGCTTGCCAGGCAAACAAGCCTGCCCATCGCCACGCTGCGCCGCGCTTTGACGAGCGGCAGTCGTTTGAACGCCGCCAACCTGCTGTCGATTACCAATAACGTCAGCGCCGCGCAGACTGTGGAAGAGACCACAAACCCGGCTCCTACCCCTACTCCTGCGGCTGTCACGCGGGAAACCGAAGCCAGCGATCCCAACCGTCCAATTACCGGGCAGATTGTCGCTATCGGGCGAGACGCGGTACCGACTGTAAGCGAGCAACCTCTTCATGTGCCAGGAGCCGGGGTGCCGGCTGACGGGAATCCGGATAAGCTCCAGATGACCATCGAGGCGCTCAAGAGCAATCCTCAGATTACGGACGAGCAGCTTGCCGAGTATCTGACCTTGAAACGCCCGGCCAGCGCGCGTTTCTGGCGACTCAAGGCTATCGAAATTCTCAACGCGCCGGGTCGCGGTTCGACCGGGCCGACGCCGGTTGTCAACACGAGTGATATGTGGACAACCTCCGCAGGCATAACGAACGGCAAGCACTAACCTTGACGTTAAGATAAGCGATATGGTAAACTGTGAGAGTGTAAATCACACATTTACTTTGCCGTGTTGTATTTAGAGCGACAGTGCGGTCTGACTATAGTACAATGATTGTCTATCTCCATGCTTTGGGAGGGAACAATGCGGGCCACGTTTAGTTATGCAAGTATCCTGCACGCTGTTGGGCAGATGCTGGATCAAGTTGGAGTAAAAAGCTTCGCGATTCGTGAAGAAGAGGACGGCCTCTTTATTGAAGGTTTCAACAGCGAAGGACACCTTCAAGTACAGATGCGCTACGATATTGCCAGTCTCTATGACCTGGTATCTCGCGCGGAGGAACAGGTAGAAGATCGCAAGCAGCTTGCGTCAGTAGAAAACGAAGGAACACTTCATCGCTTTCTGGCCGACCACCGTCTTGAACTGGTGGGAGCGATCTACTAAGATCTGACGGTGTTGCTGCGGGAGCAAACAGAAGGACCGGGGTATATCCCCGGTTTTTATTTATCGGTGAGCGGAGGACATCAGAAATTTCTACTCGTCGGAGGCGTCGCACAACCATTGTTTGCCGTAGCAACGCATACACTCGACCACTTCGATCAGGTCGCGGCCTTTGGCGGTAAGGGTATATTCTACGCGCGGCGGCACTTCGGCAAAGGTCTGGCGCAGGATCACGCCTTCCTCCTCCAACGAGCGCAGTCGCTCGGAGAGCGTCTTGGGGCTGATGCCGTGCAGGGAACGTTCCAACTGGTTAAAACGTTTGACACCGGAGGCTAAATCACGGATAATAAGCAACGTCCACTTCCCGCTAATGATCCGAGCGGTGCGGGCAACCGGACAAACCTTGTTATCGTTGTCGGTCTTGTTATTGAGGGTGATTGATGTAGCCGTAATATCCATAGTACCAGACTCTTATGCAGAGCAACGCGGTTCGCGGACGCTATGCCTTCGCGTATTTCACTATCAAGACTATATCACAGCAGAAACATAATGTAAAGCGCAGACACTCGACTTTACGCGGAAAGTGTGATATGCTCATAGCTAATAGGAAAGCAGGGGAAGCCAATAGGCTCAACAGTGCTTCGAATGATTTCATGTACCTGAACAAATCATACATCCTGGCTGCGCGGTTTCTCCCTATGAGAGGAGAAGAATATGCCTGAAGAAATTGCTCTATTCATCGATTTTGAGAACATCCGATACAGTATGCTGAATATCCAGCGGCGGGAACCAGACCCACAGGAATTGATCGCGGTGGCGCGACGATATGGCACGGTGATGGTTGCTCGCGCTTACGCGGACTGGTCTCGCCAACCGGAACCATTCAAAGGTAGCCTGACTGCGGCGATGATCGACCGGGTCGATTGTCCCGCCAAGCAGCGCGACCGTATACGCATGGGAACGGTTCACTACTCTTCCGCTAATTCCCCGACAGGCGCTCCTGGTTCTTCCGGTCTGGTGACAGAACAGGGGACAGGAGCTTATCCGCGCCAATGGCCGTCCGGCCCTCTCAGCCATTCTGGCCCACTCCCCGCGATTAACGCATCAGGGACGGGAAATGAATGGCCCAACTACCACGACTCCCCTGAGTCGCGGCAGCCTGAGACGGACGATAGCCTGCTAGAAGAAAATGAACCACAGACCGAAGAGGGGTATGCGCACGAGTACCAGCAGCGAGAACCAACTCGCCAGTTCCAGCCCTTCACCGCTTATGGTCAAGCCGGTCCCAGTGGCTCCTTCAATCCTGGCAGCAGCACCGGCCCTCTGGGGTACCCCGGCTATCCACCCGCGACCTCGGTCGTGCATACGGGTAACACGGGTCATCTCCCGGCAGTTGGCGCAAGCGGGTCCAATACTGTCGTGCAAAGCACGGTGGTGCAGAGTACCGTAGACCTCAATATGCTGATGGATATTATTGAAACTGTCTTTGATCGTCCCACTATCTCTACTTTCGTCCTGATGACCGGCGATAAAGATTTCACCCGCATTAGCGCGCGTTTAAAGTTACGTCTAAACAAAACAGTCATTGTTGTTGGAATACCGGGAACCGTCAGCCGCGATCTTGTCAGTAGCGCGAATCAATTTGTGCCACTTATCCCAGGGGGCAACCCTGTCACCAGCGGGCAACTCACCGACAATGGTTTTGCTTCTATGCCCATGACTGGCAACACGGGCAGTATGCCCGCTATTAACTCTGCCATGTCGGGTCTCTCTGGTCAGCAATATGCTGTGTCCTCGTCCTATCCGATGGAAGTCCTGGACCCTCAATTTTTGCAATTCCTGGATTATATTGATCGGAACTGGTCGTGGCGCACGATTATTGGTGTGTCTAACTTTATCGGTGATCCCGTCAACCCCAAGAACCGTTTCCGGGGTCGCCTGACGCGGGAATCCGCGCGCGAGTTGCTGAACACCTGCATCCAGCAGGGCGTGTTGCTCGTGCAAACCGATCCAGGCGGAGCGGAAGACCTGCGCCTGAACCGCCAGCATCCCGGCGTCGATGAAATACTGAAACAATTTGTAAGGTAGTTTTGCCGCCTGCGGCAGGTTCGAGAGAAGATGTATGGGTATTGCTCGCCGACGGCGAGCAATACCCATACATCTTCTCTCATAATGCGAACCGCGAAACGGTTCGCATTGCAGAAAACATGCACAAGGAATCATTATGTTTGAAACGCAGTACGCGCTTTTGCAACGTCTGGTCGCCAGCCCCAGCCCTTCGGGATTCGAGCAGAGGGCGCAACAGGTGGTGCGCGAAGAATTGCAGGCATACGCTGACGAGATACGCACCGATGTCCATGGCAACGTGATTGCGGCGCTCAATCCGTCGGGGAATCCGCGTGTCATGCTAACGGCGCACATCGATGAACTTGGCTTCCTGATTCGCTATATCGACGATGAGGGCTATCTCTATTTTTCAACTATCGGTGGTTTCGATGCGTCTACATTGCCAGGCGGGCGCGTAATTGTGCATACTCCTGATGGTCCTGTGTCCGGGGTGATAGGATGCCGGGCGGTTCATCTTTTAGATAGCGAGGAGCGCGGCAGAGCGCCGAGTATACGGGATATGTGGATCGATATTGGGGCGACCGGCGCGGAGGAGGCGCGGCAACTGGTGCCGCTCGGCTCCGCCGCGACGCGAGCCGCGCAGCCCGAAATACTGCGCGGCGAGCTTGTCGTTTCGCGCGCTTTAGATAACAAATCGGGCATATGCGCGATCATCGAGGCCATGCGGCGCTTGCATGAGCGGCGCGAACAGCTTTCCGCCGCCGTCTTCATGGTCTCCGCCGTACAAGAAGAGGTGGGGACGCGCGGCGCGCGCACCGGTGCCTATAGCGTCGATCCACAGGTCGCCCTTACCGTCGATGTCACTTTCGCCTCAGATCATCCGCATACCTCCAAAATTCGCCTGGGCGATGTGAAGTTGGGCGGCGGCCCCGGCATCACTATTGGCGGCTTCGTCAATCCACGCATCTATGAGGGACTGATGGCGACAGCCGGCAAAGCGGAGATTGCTTATCAATACGATATTTCGCCCGCCCACACGGGTACCGATAATGACAACATCCAGGTCACGCGCGGCGGCGTTGCTACCGGCCTGCTAAACATCCCCTGTCGCTACATGCATAGTGGCTCCGAGGTCGTCTCGCTTAAAGACATCGATGCTACAGCAGAACTGATCGCGCAGTTCGTGCTTATCCTGAACGAAGAAACGAATTTGATTCCGTGAGCATGAAATATTGCTCTATGTATCGTGCGTCTTGTCATCCTGAGCGCAGCGAAGGATCTCACTTGCCTCACCGAGATCCTTCGCTGCGCTCAGGATGACAATAAAGCGAAGGATGGTAGGGCGAAGCGGACGACGCAAGCGTTCCCGCCCCTACGGCACGGCCAGGGTTTCGTTTGGTTGCCCTTGTGCTTGCGCGTCGAGCGTGTGGAGGAAGGCGGCAACGACACGCGGGTCGTACTGGTTGCCGGCGCAGCGTTGCAATTCTTTGCGGGCGTCGGCGATCGGTAAGGCTTTGCGGTAGGGGCGATCGGAGGTCATGGCGTCAAATGAATCGGCGACGGCGAGGATACGCGCGCCCAGCGGGATAGCCTCGCCGCTCAAGCCGTAGGGATAGCCTTTGCCGTCCCAGCGTTCGTGGTGGGCGACGACAATATAGGAGAGCATTTCAAATTTGCCACCCGCTTGCGCCAGGATTTGCCGCCCGATTTTGGGATGGCGGCGCATGACCGACCACTCATCATCGGTCAAAGGGCCGGGCTTGCGCAGGATTTCATGTGGCACACCTACCTTGCCAATATCATGCAAGAGCGCGGCCAGGCGCACCAGGCGCACCTCTTCTTCCGTACAGCCGAGGGCGCGCGCGGTCTCCTTTGCCATATTCACCATACGCATCGAGTGGGCGCTGGTGTCTCCGTCATGAGCGCTGGCTACGGCGGTAAGCGCCTGTAACACGTAGGTGTCGGGGGTATGTTCGTTCGTGTCTTCTTCTAACACATCCCGCACAAATGATTTCTCTTCGCCTGAGATGCATACGCGGTTGCGTCCTGTGCGTTTCGCGTGATACATGGCGGCGTCAGCCGCCTCGATCAGCGTTTCACAGGTGTTTGCATGTGCGCGCAGGAGCGCGACGCCGATGCTGCCGGTAATCGAGATAGAAGTGGATTGAGAGGGATCGTCGGCTTCCCAGTAAAACGACTCGCCGGCCAGCACATGCTGCAAGCGTTCAGCGACCTGGCTGGCCTCATCCAGCGCAACATCTGTCAGGATGACAGCAAATTCTTCTCCGCCATAACGCCCCACGAAATCTTCCAGGCGCAGGGTCTTGCTCAACCGCTGGCCCGTCTCGCAAAGGACGGCATCGCCCGCGCGGTGTCCCCAGGTATCGTTGATCTGCTTGAAATGGTCGAGGTCGATAAACAGCACTGCGCACGATTCTTGCGTGCGCTGGCAGCGCGAAATTTCTTCTTCGAGGCGATTCATGACGCTGCGATGATTGGGCAGACCGGTCAATGGGTCGGTGGTTGCCAGAGAGGCCAGGCGCGCGTTCGCCTCGTTTAAGGCTTCATGCTTGCTCTGTAATTCCTGGTGCAGATGCTTGAGTTCTTCGGCATTCGCCAGTTCGTCGCGCTGTTGCCGGGTCTCTTCCAGCAGTCCCACAATGGTATCAAGCATATCGTTGATGGAGCCAGAAACCCTGGCGATTTCATCATGCCCGACTACGTCCAGACGGGCTTCAACATTGCCGTTCTCAATCGAGTTCACCACACGACGCAAGTGTTGCAGCCGCTTGACGAGCGTGGCAAAGACCAGCCAGACGACGATACCAATACCTAGCAGGATACACAGTCCCGCGATGATCGTTGTCCATAGTGACCCGCTCTGCTCGATTCGGATAGCATCATTCACCGCAGGAATCAGACCCCTGTTAAACTGGAGCAGCTGCATTAATGACCCGATGCTATCGGCATAGTCGTGTTCCGCGAGATTCTGTTCCGTAAAATAGGCTTGCGCCGTATTCCCCTCGTTGATATAGTTGAGTATAAGTTGCTGTGTGACGAGATACGTCTGCCAGCTAGATATTACCTGGCCGGTGTAACCGCGCTGCTGTTTTATGAGAGGCCCATGACCTGCTTGCGTAAAAAGGGCAGTCAGGTCGGCATAGCCATCAAAGAGGTCGTGTTGCCGGTAAGTATTCAGGGCAGCATCCATATTACTGCTAGAGAGGGTAATGGCGTTGCTGTCTTCGGTTAATGTTTGGAGCGACGTTCCGGGTTTACTCGCGTCGCTGAGCATTCCAAGCAGATTGCTGCGCAGTTGGTCAAAGGCATCGATCTGGTTATGCAGTAACGTATTCCCCTGCACCAGCGATTGATAAAAGGTGGCTTCGCGCGACTGCAATTGCTGATCCTGCCAGGCAACATTGCCCATCGCTACAATCGCCATGAGGAGCGGAATGAGAAAGGCCAGGCCGAGTCGTGGAGCAATCTGCATTTTCAGCAGTGGATGAAAAGCGCCGCGTTTCTTACGCTGCTGTGTAACTGCTACCGGAGGTTGCGAGAGGTGTTGGGTCGAAATGCTCACAGATGCTGTCCTCACATTCGTAACAAATACTGGCAGGGAATCTGCTCTTGCATTGAGGTATCGTCAGAAGTGAGGTTTTCTAAAGTTTTACACTACCAGCACAAAGCCTTCCATGGGGATGGGAAATTCAGAGGCCATTGCCAGGGGGTAGGCGCGGTTATCGATGGGATCAACATAGTCATGGTTGCGACAATAATAGTAGTACAGGCCCGGCGTGTGAAAGAGGATAGTAGTAAATTCTCCGCCTGGCACCTCACCGGTTCCGGCGAGGCGATACAGGCCCATATCGGCAGGATTGACTGGTGAGGTCCACCCGGCAACCTCACCTATGAAGTGCGCGTCCTGGTCGAAATTGTGCCATGTGATCGTGCCATCTCGATTGATGGCGATAAATTCATAGGCGAATTCATCGTGACCGTCTGGCACGGAGTTGAGGGTTGTTGACGGGAGATTGGCAATCGATCCCTGCACCCAGATAATGCCATCCATTGCCAGGGGGTAGTTTATTTTCTTTTCTCCCGCCCTGACGCGCGCAATGCTGCTGTTCCAGCTATCGAGGCGCGTTTCAAAGTAATGGTACAGGCCCGGTTGGGTGAATGTGAAGCGCACACTTTTTCCCGCCGCTACGTTGAATGAGAACCTTTGCCGATTCAAAAACGTGTTATGATCGGGCGTTGTCATAAAAGGATGCGCCTGCGCGTCATCGTTTTGCCACATCACGGTTGTTCCCGGCTTTACGGGCAGGACAAATGGCTCAAACAGATTTTTGCTTGTAGGAATAGTGACGATAGCCGGCGCGGAAGGTTTCGCAGATGAACCAGCAGTATCTATCCCCCGCTGAGCAAAAAGCAGCGGACTAAAGGCGGCGGCTCCTATGATGACCGCGATAAGCATGGTCAACACGAGAATTGACCGCCTGTGTAGCTTGAGACGCATCCCCGAAACTCCTTTTACACTGTTGTTCCTGAAATTAGTATAGGAGGCTCCTCCAAAAAGTTTACATCGAGCGGGGATTACCAGGACGGGAGGGCTTGCCCTTTTCCCTCGATATATGCAGAGATACTGAAAAACAGGTATTCGGGGAAACAGCAAGGCGACCGCAAGGGTCGCCTCTACTATGAACGGGCTTCTCTGGCCCTCGGAGTCATAGTAGAGGCGACCCTTGCGGTCGCCTTGCAGCCTCCCTGTGACCCTTGCGGTCGCCTTGCGTACCCCAAATTGTCGAGGAAAGAGAGAGCAGAGCTTCTGCCCCGCAACATATGAACATATGCTATCGCTAATCATGCTGTGCTATACTCTGTTGAGTGCGATTCATCGTATCTTACAAATGAGGAGGCGTATCGAAGATGAAATATATTGTTGACCGGCTTGTAGGAAGTGCGCGCTTCCTTGCGCGTGTGCTGGGCCTGAGCGTGCTTGTTTCTGGCGCGCTGGCCGGACTGGTCGCGTTTCGCCACATGTTAGCGACGCCGCAGCCATTGGATAGTCCATTGCCTGGCGAGGCACACTTATACAGGTGGGCGCATGGGCATATTTATTATAAGGTGGCAGGTGAGCAGGATGCGCCGCCGGTGGTGCTGGTCCATACGCCCGATCTGGCCGGCTCAGCGTTTGAAATGCTCGGTATCATGGCCGCGCTGGCAAAGAGCTACCGCGTCTATGCCCTGGATTTGCTCGGCTTTGGCCTGTCGGACCGTCCTGATATTTCCTACACGGCCGATCTCTATACGCAACTTCTGCATGATTTCCTGGCAAACGTCGTGGCGAAACCGGCTATCGTCGTGGCAAGCCGGCTTTCTTGCAATTACGCTGTCTCCGTTGCCGCCAACTCGCCAGAGCTTTGCAGTCGCCTGGTGCTGCTCTCGCCTGTAGCCTTACACGGCTATCAAGCAGGAGCATTTGGACTTCCCGCCGTGCTTCCCAATGTGTTGCCAGCCAGTACCGTTATGAGACGGACACGGGCATTGCTCTATCCTCTGCTGGTAGAGACTGGACGCCTGACCAGGCGTTTGAGATATGGTCAACCCGAACGCATGATAATGAGGTCGATCACTACCGACCAGAGTAACCCGACACCGGATTATACATATGCAACGACCCATCAATTTGGGGCAGAACACGCGCCTATGGACTGGCTTGCCGGTAATCTTTCCAACGATGTCTCCGGTGAAATGGAAAAATTGCGGCAGCCAACGTTGATAATCTGGGGAACCGGAGCATTGCGACATGCCCGATACGAGCCAGGGCTTGAAACAGCGCTTTCGCCCAGGGAAGATGATGGCGAGATAGGTGGCGTAACAACACGTCTGATATTGTTACAGCGCACCGCGTCTGCGGTTCACGAAGAACTGCCTGAAACAGTCTCCACCACCATCCTGCAATGGAATACGGAACCGGCCATCGCACAGCCCAGTGCTGTAGGGACGCGATTTATCGCGTCCG
>DASTKD010000652.1:0-3750 GCA_035716135.1 Ktedonobacteraceae bacterium | reverse complement strand
ATGTCAATCAGCATCAGGATGCGGTCCAACTAAACGTGCCTGAGCCAAAACTGAACACATCAACGATGAGAGATCATGCCATATTTGCATATCGTCTTTTCGTATTGTCGTGGCACCTCTAAGCAGGCAGCAAGCGTTTTGTCTGCTGTTCTCTTTTCGCCTCTGGTCTCCGGCACGTTCCCTGTGGCTTCTCGTCGCCTGCGTCATCACCCGCAGTCACAGATACAAGTTTTCCGATCATCCTTCTCCTCGCCGCAGGCATCCTCACTTCGCTGCACGAGCGCATCACTTTATGGTCGCTCTGCATTTTCGACGGAACCAGGCCCGGCACATACCGGGCGAAAGGAATAACCACAACTTATGCATACTCAGTTTGGGCGCTACTGGCGTCTGCTGGTGACATACCTTAAACCGCAATGGCTCAGAGTGATCCTGCTCTCGATCCTGCTGATGGGCAATATCGCGCTGCAACTCATCAACCCGCAGGTGATACGCTACTTCATCGACTCGACCCAGGCGAATGGTCCTCTATCCGCGCTGTTGATCGCGGCAGGACTCTTTCTCGCCATTGCCTTTCTACAACGCGCCGTCGCTTTCTCTTCCATCTATAGCGCGGAAAATGTAGGCTGGACCGCCACCAATGCGATGCGCGCGGATCTCGCGCTGCACTGCCTGCGCCTTGATATGTCTTTTCACAAGACGCACACGCCGGGCGAGTTGATCGAGCGCATTGATAGCGATGTGACGACGCTAGCCAACTTCTTTTCCCAGTTTATCATCCAGGTGCTTGGAAATGCGCTCTTGATTGGCGGCGTGCTGCTGCTGTTATGGCGCGAGGACTGGCGCGTTGGCCTCGCCCTCACACTCTTCAGCATTCTGACGTTTGTTACACTGCGTCTTTTGCAGAACATCGCGGTCAAACAATGGGCGGGTGAGCGCGAGGCCAACGCCGGATTTTACAGCTTTCTGGAAGAACACCTGACGGGAACTGAGGATATTCGCGCGGCAGGAGCGGAACGATACGTCACACGGCTCATGTTCTCCCTGATGCGCCGCCTGCTTGAAACGTACCGTCGCGCGCGACTTGTAAGCAATTTGACTTTTTTCAGCACCAACTTCCTGTACATTGTTGGCTATACACTGGGGCTGGCTATCGGTGCGTACCTGTACCTCCAGCATCAAATCACGATTGGCACCGCCTATGTGTTTGTGTACTATATCGGAATGCTTTCCACTCCCCTACAGACCATCAAGGAACAGGTCGAAGACCTGCAAAAGGCTTCCGCCAGCATCGAACGTGTCGAGGAGCTTTTTGCTATGCGCTCAGGTCTTGAGGATCAAGCCCTTACCACGCTACCAGGGGACGCGCTGGCGGTCGCATTCCGCGCCGTCACATTCAGCTATGATGGACAGGAGAACGTGCTGCAAGACATCTCTTTTGAGCTTCAACCGGGCAAAGTGCTGGGATTGCTGGGGCGCACTGGCAGCGGCAAAACGACGATGGCGCGCCTGCTCTTCCGCCTGTACGATCCAGCGAGCGGCGAAATCTACCTCGATGGAAAGGAACTTCGTGATGTAGCGCTGGAAGATTTGCGCAACCATATCGGCATGGTGACGCAAGATGTGCAACTCTTCCATGCCAGCATCCGCGACAATCTGACCTTTTTCAACCGGAGCATCAGCGACGAGCGCATTGAGCAAGCCCTTAAAGAACTGGATCTGTGGCAATGGTTGCAAGTGCTGCCCCAGGGTTTAGATATGCTCCTGGGTGCCGATGGGCATGGGCTATCCGCCGGCGAAGCCCAGTTGCTAGCCTTCGCGCGCGTCTTCCTCAAACATCCCGGACTGGTAATTCTGGATGAAGCTTCGTCGCGTCTTGACCCGCTTACCGAGCGACTTCTGGAACGCGCGGTAGATCGCTTGCTGGCAGATCGTACTGGCGTGGTCATTGCGCATAGCCTGCAAACGGTGCAGCGCGCCGACGACATCATGATCCTGGAACACGGGCGTGTCGTTGAGTACGGCCCGCGCACCGCCCTGGCAAGCGACCCGCGCTCGCGTTTTTATCGCCTGCTCCAGACTGGCTTAGAGGAGGTACTGGCATGATTGCATCACGACCGCGCGAGCAGCAGCGTACTTTGAAAACCTGGCCGTTCAACTGGCGTCTCATCCGCTACCGGCCCTGGCCGTACATCGTCTACTGCATCTTTCACATGTCGTTTTTCATCCTCCAGGTCATACCGGGTCTGATCGAGAAGGCGGTCTTCGATAGCATCACAGGGGCCGCGCCAGCCACCGTTGGCCTGTGGGAACTGATCGCGCTCTACATCTCGGTCGAACTGGTACGCCAGGCGGCATCTTTTGGCGAGATATGGGGCGACGCGACCTTCCGCTATACGACGGGGGCGCTGCTACGCTTCAATCTCTTCGCCAGCGCGCTGCGCCGACCCGGAGCCTTGCCGTTGCCGGTCGCGGTGGGTGACGCCATTAGCCGCTACGACAACGATGTCAATGAGACCTCGGACTTCCCACTGTGGATTCCCGACATGGCCGGGCAGACCATCGCGTCGCTGATCGCGGTTATCATCATGGCCCGCATCAATCTGCGCATCACGCTGGTCATTTTCCTGCCACTGGCGTTCTCCCTCATCGTTGCGCGCCTGGCCTGGAGCCGCATCCATCGTTACCGCCATGCCGCCCGCACCGCTACCGGTAACGTCATCGGTTTCCTGGGCGAGATCTTCTCCGCTGTGCAGGCGGTGAAGGTCGCCAACGCTGAAAAGGACGTTATCAACCATTTCCGCACGTTGAATAATGTGCGTCGTAAAGCCATGCTGCGCGACCGCCTGTTTACCGAGTTCCTCTGGTCAATTTCTGATACTGCCGTCTCCTTTGGCATCGGCATCACGCTGCTGCTGGCGGCTCAAGCGATGGCCGCGAAAACGTTCACGGTGGGCGACTTCGCGCTCTTCGCGTACTACCTCTGGTTCACGACGAGCCTGCCAGCGACCTGGGGTATGTTTATCGGCGACTACAAGCAGCAGGAAGTCTCGATCAAACGCATGGTGGAACTGATCCCCGATGAACCTCCCGCCGTCCTGGTAGAACACGCGCCAGTCTACGAGCATGGCGCATTACCAGAACTGCCACCCACCGTGACAATGCCAGAACACAGCCTCGATATGCTGGAAGTACAGGGGCTGAGCTATCACTATCCCGGCAGCGAACGTGGCATTAGCAACATTGACCTGCTCATCCCTGACGGCTCATTTACGGTCGTGACGGGGCGTATTGGTTCCGGCAAGACGACCCTGTTGCGTACACTGCTTGGACTCTTGCCCAAGGAGAATGGCGAGGTTTACTGGAATGGTGAGTGTATCGCCAATCCTACTGATTTCTTCAAGCCGCCGCGCACAGCCTATACGCCTCAAATCCCGCGCCTGTTCAGCGCGGCAGTACGCGATAATATCCTGCTGGGTATCACGGAGGACGCAACAGACCTGCCGGGAGCTATTCGCGCTGCGGTACTGGAACAGGATATTCAGGAGATGCCGAATGGACTTGACACTACCATCGGGCCACGCGGTATTCGCCTTTCTGGTGGTCAGGCGCAACGCACTGCTGCCGCGCGCATGTTTGTACGCCAGCCCGCCCTGCTGGTCTTCGACGACCTCTCCAGCGCGCTTGACGTGGAAACCGAACACATCCTGTGGGAACGCCTCTTCGCCCGGCAAACGGCGACCTGCCTGG
>DASTKD010000651.1:0-10316 GCA_035716135.1 Ktedonobacteraceae bacterium | reverse complement strand
CTGCTGGATTTGAGGGATGAGGCTTATCGTCAACCAGTAGCACGACCCGCATACCAGGATATTCCTGCAATGCTGCCGACATAAGGGTCTTACGGACAACTTCTGGCTCTTCACTATATGATGGCACAAGCACTGTAATCGCGGGTTGCCGCTCTGAGAAATGTCTATCTAGTTCGGCTCGTGGTACACGTACATGCTTACTAAACCTTTGAAGCGCCCCCTGACGTGCCACCAGATACATAAGCGCGGAGAATGTCAGCAACGTTACGATGACCAGGTAGCCAATGGCTTGCATTGCAAACGAAAACGTCTTTGGCCCTTCGAAGAATTGACGAATAATTGCCGAGATCAGATATATCACCCAAAAAACTACTGTTAATACGACTGCAAGGCGGCTGTAGGCAATTTTCAAAGTTGATGGTTTCTCATGTAGCATTGGCAATGGCTGTGTACGGCGTTCCGCACCCCATTGCCGTTTTCGAGTGGGCCGGTTGTTCTGTTTTGTACTTCGCATGCTCGTAGCATGTCCCTTTCATTACAGGCGTGACAGGCATAAAAAAGCCGTATCAGACTGTTGTGATTGATTGCCCTGAGGCTACAATGTCCAGTCTTCAACGACTACTGCTGACTTTCAGGTGGACTTTACGTGAGGCAATGTGCTACGGGTCAATGCTTCTGTCCCAACGCCCGGCCTACCTGAGATATATTTATCCTCCTCGATATACTTTCCAGTAATATCTCGACTGAATTTGAAAGAACCGTTATTTCATTGTGTTTCAATTTTTACTTCAGCCTACATGAGTGATTTTAGCATTGTTATGTATTTAGCTAATTGAGAGTTGGTTGAGAACTGGTTAAGAATCTCCGCAGGCAGTTTAATTATCGAAAAACACCGGCTGCTTGAATGCTTGATATTTATTTTAATGTAAATATGCTTATTTGCAGTTATGATAATACAAGACAGGTGCATCGCGCTTTAAGGGCGATGGCTAAGAGGGAGTCTGCCGGCGTATTGGTCGCTCCCTCTCATCGCCTCAATGGTAGAGATTATCTAGGTGCCATCCTTATACCACCATCCAGTCGAATCACCTCGCCGTTCAGCATTTCGTTCTCGATAATGTGTTTTGCCAGGGCCGCGTATTCGGGGGGTTGGCCCAGGCGCGGCGGGAACGGCACCTGCTGGCCGAGCGAAATACGTGCAGGTTCGGGCAGGTTGCCCAGTAACGGCGTATCGAAAATACCGGGCGCGATGGTCATAACGCGAATGCCGTTGCGCGACAGGTCGCGCGCGATGGGCAGCGTCATTCCCACAATGCCGCCCTTCGAGGCCGAGTAAGCCGCCTGCCCGATCTGCCCATCGAAGGCCGCCACCGAGGCCGTGTTGATAATCACGCCGCGCTCGCCGCCCGCGTTGGGCGTGTTCTGCGCCATAACCGCCGAGGCCAGTCGAATAGCGTTGAAGGTGCCGATCAGGTTCACCTGGATCACCCGCGTGAACGCGGTCAGGCTGTGTGGTCCATCTTTTCCCAGCACTCTTTGCGCGACGCCGATACCCGCGCAGTTAATCAAGATGTGCAAACCGCCTAAGTGATCTACCGCCGCCCGCACAGCGGCCTGCATCGACTCTTCCTCGGTGACGTTAGTTTTGACAAAAAGCGCGGCATCACCAACTTCTTTTGCCAGCGCGTTGCCAGTCTCTTCGTTCAAATCAGCGATGATCGCCTTCGCCCCCACGCCAGTCAGCAAGCGCACGCACGCTCCACCCAGGCCCGACGCGCCGCCTGTCACAAGAACAACCCTGTTCGCAATATCCATGAAGATTCCCTTTCTTAGCTATTAGCATGTCTGGAATTTTCTGATGATTTTTGACAACCGGATATGGACACCTGCGCCTGCTCCGTCCTGTAGGGACAAGGGGCGGAGTAGAGTGGATGTGGGGGCCTTGTGCTTGTCCTTGTCGGATTCACTGATTCGATGGGCCATCATCACATCCCAACGGAATCTTCATGCCACGAGGACAAGCACAAGGCCCCCACCCATCCCCACATCCACCCCTTGTCCCTACAGGATGGAGGCGGCGTTTCCAGTCTTCGTGCGTCAAAATTCATCAAATCATGATATACTCAAAGCACGTAATGCATTCTACAACACAGCGAACATCAAAGTATGAAAACTCCAGATAAACCGCACTGGCAGGGTCGCCTCCGCTATATATCACACAGGCGTATAGAATGGTATGGCGAAGCGGGCGACGAACGCTACTGGTACGACTATTGGAAGGCGCGTCTCACGGCTGACTATTATGTGGCAGCGGAAAACATAGCGCTCGGACGGGATGAACTGGGGCAAATCCTGCTCACGTATCTCTCTCCACGCGGCTTGCATCTCGAAGCTGGCTGTGGCGCGGGCTACTGGGTAGCGGCTTTGCGACAGCAGGGGTTCAGCATCGAGGGCATTGAATACGCGCGCGAACTGGTGGAACTGGTGCAGACTGTCAACCCACAACTGCCCGTCAAGCAGGGCGACGCGCTGGCTATCGCTTGTCCAGACGGAGCCTATGATGGCTACCTATCGATCGGCGTGGTAGAGCATCGCCAGGCAGGACCTGAACCTTTTCTCGCGGAAGCATTGCGTGTACTCAAACCGGGAGGCCGCATACTGATCGCCGTGCCATACTTTGGGCCAACGCGCCAGTTGAAAAGCAAGTTGTTTCTGTACGAACGGCAGAGACCAGCATTGCCATTTTTCCAGTATGGTTTCAGCAAAGAGGAGTTTAGCCACATCTTGCGCGAAACTGGCTTTTCCGTGACATACGCGCAACCGCTCTATCCCCATCGCCTCCTCCAGGAAGAGTTGCCCGGCTACCACTGGCTCGCCAGAAGAGCGCCCTTTGTCAAAATGCTTGCCGAACACCTCTTACACAAACGAGATGGACACATGCTGCTCCTGGTAGGACAAAAGCCAGAACGATAAAGGGTCTGTATGCCCGATAGACTCTTCCTCTCATTTCTATTGACGTCTGACCTCAACTGGTTCATAATACGCAAGTACGATTGAAACAAGCATCCACACAAACAACGGGATGTATGCGAGCTATTACGGGTACGGCTATGAGCAACGAAACAACGCGAGACGAGCATAATATAGCAGGTGGTATTCCCCAGGAGCAGTTGCTGCGGGGTGTCTACGAAGTTATTGTCGTGGGAGCAGGCCACGCAGGCTGCGAAGCGGCTTTAGCGTGCGCGCGCATGGGACGCAAAACGCTGCTCATTACCATGAATCTGGACAGCGTGGCGCTGATGCCCTGCAACCCTTCGATGGGTGGTCCGGCTAAAGGACATTTAATCAAGGAGATCGACGCGCTGGGCGGCGAGATCGGGCGCAACACCGACCGCACCTTCATCCAGATACGCCTGCTCAATACCAGCAAAGGCCCGGCGGTGCAGGCTTTGCGCGCCCAGTGCGATAAACAGGCGTACCGGCTCTCTATGAAGTTCGCGCTGGAAAGCGAACCAAACCTGGAATTGAAACAGGCCACCATCCTGCATCTCTTGAGCGAACAGGGCGCTGATGGGCGACCAGTTATGCGCGGCGTGGTGACAACCAACGGCTGGCGCTACGAAGCACCATCGGTGATTCTGACCACCGGCACCTTCATCAATGGGCGGCTGGTAGTCGGCGAAAAAACAACGCCCGGCGGGCGCGCCGGAGAAGCGCCCGCGCTCGGCATCTCGGATTCGTTGCGCGCGCTCGGCCTGGAAGTGCGTCGTTTCAAGACTGGCACGCCGCCGCGCATCGACGCGCGTAGCATCGACTTCAGCAAGACTATTCCGCAACCGGGGAGCCGCGTGCCGCTCTACTTTTCTCAGGATGCCACGGCGCGCGCGGATGTGCAGCTTCCAGGAACGCGGCCAAATCCCATCTACCCCGTTACCGGCGAAGATTTGCATGGCTGGCGACCACAGTTGCCCTGCTATCTCGTACATACAAACGAGCGCACCCACCAGGTCATACGCGACAACCTGCATCGCTCGCCACTTTATACGGGCATCATCGAAGGCATTGGCCCGCGCTATTGTCCCTCTATCGAGGACAAGATCGTGCGCTTCGCCAACAAAGAGCGACATCAGATCTTCCTCGAGCCGGAAGGCTGGCGCACCGGCGAGGTCTACGTGCAAGGGATGAATACCAGCCTGCCGGAAGATGTGCAAATGGCGATGTTACGCAGCATTCCCGCGTTGGAACACGCCGAGATGATGCGTGTCGGCTATGCCGTTGAATACGACTTCGTGCCGCCAGAACAATTGCTGACTACGCTGCAAACTAAAGCGGTTGCGGGACTCTTCCTGGCCGGTCAGATCAATGGCACATCGGGCTACGAAGAGGCGGCGGCGCAGGGTATCATGGCCGGCATCAACGCCGCGCTTTATACACGCGGCGAAGCGCCCTTTGTGCTGGGACGCCACGAAGCCTACCTGGGCGTACTCGTCGATGATCTTGTGACGCGCCCGCTCACCGAGCCGTATCGCCTGCATACCTCGCGTGCCGAATATCGCCTGTTGCTGCGGCCAGATAGCGCGGATTTACGTTTAAGCGATCATGCGTATAAGTATGGACTGATTAACGATGTTCGCTATGAGCAGGTAACACGCAAGCGCGAACATATCGCCAGCGCTCTGCGACAGCTTGATAGCGTCGTCTTCACTTCCTCGCGCAACACTGAATTACAGGCGCAGGAACTGGACATGGCTCCGCTGGGTCAGATGTTTACGGCGCGCGAACTCTTGCGCCGACCCGATGTGAGCTATCGCCAGGTAGCGCAACTGGCGCGGCGTGTCCATACCACGTCAACGACATCTGAAGCATCTAATCTGGCCGACCTGGAAGATGGCACGGCGGAAGAGGTTGAGTTGCAGGTGAAATACGAGAGTTATGTGCGCAAGCAGGAGCAGATCGTCCACCGGGCAAAGCGCCTGGAAGAACATTTGATTCCCGACAATCTTGAATATGAGGCTGTGCAGCATTTGCGCACGCAGGCGCGCCAGAAGTTGCAGCGCACACGCCCGCGCACCGTCGGGCAGGCTTCGCGGGTGGAAGGAGTGACACCGGCAGATATTGCTATTCTGCTGGTATACATGGAGAAACTGCGCGCCGCATCTGGAACGCGCTAAATCACAGACAAATCACATCCTGTGGAGAAGGGGTAACACGCTCTTGACAGCGGTGTTAATGAGCGTGTAACATAAAATATGCAGTAAAGCTGCAAAATACTGTTTCCAATCGAATGCCAGACCTGATTACAAACGTATCCCCCCACGCGAATAACCAGGTTTGCGAGGTCAGTCTGCGGCGATAGTCTGCCATTCGCTAAAACGAGTGGCCGTTTATCGGGTGCGGGAGCGTCAAGAACGTTGATGTCTATTCATCAAAAGGGGGAATTCAGTGTATATTCTAGTTATTGATGATGACCTGTTTGCCAACACGCTTGTCCAATTCGTACTCAGCAAAGAAGGGTACGAGGTTGAGACGACGGATAACGCGCGCGGCGCAATGCAGATGATTCAGAAACGCGAGCCAGACCTGCTAATCGTGGATGTCATGATGCCGTATTTGAGTGGCTTTGAATTTGCCGCGAAACTGCGCGAAGAGGACTATGACATCCCTTTTATCTTTATGACGGCGCAGGATGGCCTTGAATCCAAACTGCTCGGTTTTAAGGTCGGCGCGGACGATTATATTTGCAAGCCGTTCATTCACCAGGAACTGGTGGCGCGCGTACAGGCTATCATGCGTCGCATCAAGAAAAACAGCAAAGTTGGCAGCCAGAGTATACGCTGCGGGCAAATCGAGTTGATTCCGGGCGATTTAAAAGTTGTCATGCCCGGACACGTCGATATTACCCTGACCCCTACAGAGATGCAGGTGTTGCGCGTACTGATGACCTCCCAGGGGCAGGTAGTCAACCGCGACAAGCTGCTTTCAGAGGTATGGAACGACAATGAGAACAACAGTAATATCGTAGATGTGTACGTGCGTCGTCTCCGCATGAAGCTGGAAGAGGATGCGGAGAAACCGCAGCATATCACCTCCGTGCGTGGCATAGGATACAAATTTTTCGGGAAATAGAGGCAATCAATGCGCAAACCAGTCCATTCGCAAACGGGGGTAGAAGAGGCTGTGGCAGCCCCGCAGCGCGTGTCGCCAGACAAGGCCAGCTACACGCGGGAACAGTTGGAGCCATTATTTGAGCAATCCGCGAATGCGATTGTGGTGATTGATGAGCAATTCCACATTATTGATAGCAACAACATCGGCTGCGAGAAGTTAGGCTGGAAACGCGCCGAGGTTATCGGCCAGCATTGCAGCAAGGTGCTGAGCTGCATGAATCTGAACCGCATGGCTTTATGTGGCACTTCGAGTTGTCCCCTGACGAGCACTTTACAGAAAAATGCGCCGATACCCAACGAAGAATTGATCTGTGGAACTCTGCCCGGCCATACCGACGAGTACGCGGTTGGCGTGACGCCGATCGAGGCCGAAGGCCGGCACATCGTCGTATTCAGCGCGCGCGAAGTTTCCGCGCTCAAAGTCGCCAACAGTGTACGCTCCAATTTCGTGTCGATGGTTTCGCACGAACTGCGCACCCCTTTGAACTCGGTGCATGGCTTCATTGATTTATTGATGCAGGGCCATATGGGCGAGTTGACGCCGGAGCAGAAAACCTACCTGGGCTATGCGCAGGAGGGCGTGCAGCAGCTTATTGCTATCGTGGCAGACATTCTGTTAATGACGCGCTCGGATTCCGGTCAGTTTGAGATCAAAGAAGAGAAAGTCAACTTCCCCAACCTGGCAAAGCAGGTGCTACGCAGCCTGCAACCCCAGGCGTTGAAGGCATCCGTCATCCTGCGCAAAGACATCCCCTCGACGTTGCCTTTCCTCTATGTTGATCCTCAACGTATGAAGCAGGTGCTTAACAATCTGGTCGTCAATGCCATTAAATTTACGCCTCCTGGTGGTACCGTCACCCTGCGCGCGCGGCCATACGATGAGCGATTTGCGATGATCTCGGTCATAGATACCGGCTACGGTATCCCACAGGAAGATCGCCAGCACGTTTTTGAGCGCTTTTACCAGTCGAACCACTCCCTGCAATCGCGTATGGGCGGCTACGGCCTGGGCCTTCCCATCGCCCGCCTGATCGTTGAGCAGCACGGCGGCGTCATTAATTTCGATTCCACCGTCAATCAGGGAACCACCTTTTATTTCACCGCTCCATTGTATACAGAGGATAAAAGGTAGGTCTTAGGCTGATTTGGCTAGTGTGTCCGTAAAATCTGAAACAGACTCCCTGACTATGCTATACTCTCAACTAAACAATAAAAGTTTTTTTGCGCATATTGCCGCTTTTGCGGCTCGTCCTGGTAAGGTAGTATCATGGATATTTCGGTCGCTTACTTCCACCCCTTATTGCATCCCGATGTAGTCAAACGCGATTTTGAGCAGATCCGCGCCACTGGCGCAAGCAGTATCATCTACACCATTCACGAGCAAGAAGACCAGCGCTTGCCGCGCGACCTGGAACGCGGCCTGTTGCTGGCTCAGGATATTGGCCTCAAGACGCATATCAGCCTGGGACGCTACGGCAATCTTTTCGCGGGGCCATCTCTGATGCCAAGCTGGTACACCTTTCGCCATCCCCACTCGCGCGTACTGGACCGTCACGGGCGCTATCACGAAATCTCCTGTTTCAATCACCAGCCATTCCGCCAGTGGCTTTTCGGCGAGATCGAGCGTTTGTTACGCGACTATCCCATCAACGGCATCCTGATCGACGAGCCGCGCGGGCTGGAAGTGAGTTGTTTCTGCTCGGTCTGTCGCGCCTTATGTCCCGATGTAGCAGACCTGGTACGTTTCCGGCGACGTTCGATGATCGACTTTCTGGGCGAACTCTGCGCCTGTGTCAAACGAGTGGACGCCAATATCAAAACAACCGTCGTGCTGCTGCCCCCCGACCTCTCGCTGGTCGAGGAACTGACCACACTTCCCGCGCTCGATACCATCGGCTGCCATCTTTTCTGGAACCTGCTGCACGAAAGCGTGTGCCAGGTACAGGCATGGGGCCACACGCTCGTGGAGACAACGCGCGAACACCAGAAACGCAGCCAACTCTGGCTCCAGAACTTCAGCATCGATGAAGAGACGGAAAAAGAAATGGAGACCGCCTTCCACCACATCACCAGCGTCGAACCCGACAGCATCGCCTGCTATTATTACTGGCGCAACAACGCCGACCCCACCCGCGTATGGGATACCACGCATAGCCTGCTGCGGCGCATCCCCCGCCGCCAACTGCACTGGCACACCACCCAACCAGACCTGAAAGCCATCTGATAAAGAAAGTAGTATGATGGCGGGATGTTGCCGGTGGCAACATCCCGCCATCATACTACTTTCTTTATTGCTAGTCGAGCCTAGCTGCGCACTGACGGCGTCAGGCCAAAGCTCTCTTTGCCTTCTTTCTCCTCGTGAAACACCTGCTCGAGCAGAATGCGCATCTGTCGCACATGCTGCTTGATCTTCTCGCTCGATGTATCCGCCGCGATAATCATGGCCTGCACGCCCAGTGTCAACAGCGTGTAGGCATCCGCTTCGCTGATGTCGCTATCGACGTTGAGCATGGCGGGGAAGCGCACGGCGTCGCGCACCGCGCGATAGCGCAGCACATCCTCGATGGACAGGTTGCTAATGGCGTCCTGGAGCTGGAAGTCGAGGCGCACCGCCGCGAGACCCTCGAAAGCGGTCAGGTTGCGCATGAAAATGGGGTACAACTCCCCTGCCTGCATAGGTACCGAAACGACCAGTTCCAGGTCTTTGACCTGCAACGCCAGCAAGCGAGCCGGGGCATTCATCGGCAAAATGACGTAGCCGACGTGCAATTCTTTCAAATGCTCAAACGTTTCGCGCTCGATGTCATCCCAGCCGCCCGTAATAGACAGGCCACACAGCACTTTTTCTTCACCCGCCTGAGCCGTATCTATGGCCTTTTGCAGCCCTTCGAGCGCGGCCTGCTCGCCATTCCAATCAAAGAGCAGTCCATCCGCGTCAGCTTTGATGGCGGCCTCGACGTGTGAAACACCGGGCGTCGCAAATGATACGACCACCGCCGCCGCGCGCGGTTTGGCGGCTGGCCGGTTCTTGCCAATGAAGCCAATACCGCCGCCACTTTGCGCCCGCCGGGCCTGCGCGAACATATTAATCAACTTACTCATCGTGTCCTGTTTCTCCTTATTTTTACGCGGGTCTCGCCCATAACCGGAAGACAGCCGCGTGTAATCATGCGAGGCGTAAGGGTTTCCCTGCCGGGTACCCGTTGCAGTTAATTATAGCACGTTTGGAGAAAGCCCGTCCTTCCTACTTTTGTCGCTTTTTCTTGTATCTTCAAATCACAATCATTATAATAGCCAGGTCATAGCCAGGTAGCCAAAGGTAATCAGTGACCGGACAGGAATACAAGCTTTTGTTCCTCACTATGAATATTTGTAGATATATGGAAGTGCTTGATGTTACAAGAAGTTATTGATGAGTATATTACATTACTCTCCACAAAGGAACAGGGACGCGAGGAAACCAATCAGAACACCATAGTAGCTTATCGCAACGATCTTCACCAGGCATGTGCCTATCTCTCGCGCCAATGTATCGAGAACTGGCAACAGGTGACACGCGCGCATATCGCCAGTTACCTGCTGGAAATGCGCAACGAGCAAGCCTATCGCCCGACAACCATCGCGCGCAAGCTGGCCTCTTTGAAAACGTTTTTTCGCTACCTGCGCAGCACCGGCGCTATCTCTGTTGATCCCATCGAGGATTTGAGCGCGCCGCGCATCCAGAAAGACCTGCCACAGATCTTGAGTCAGGAACAGGTAGCTAGCCTCTTCCGCCAGGTTGCCGTCGATACGCCCGCCGGCATACGCGATATGGCGATGCTGCACCTGCTCTACGCCACAGGGATGCGTGTCAGCGAACTGGTCGCGCTGGACATGTCCCATGTCGATCTCGAGCAGGCCAGCGTGGTGTGCGCAGGACGCAATGGCAAAAACAAACGCGAGCGTGTGCTGCCACTCTCGCCCCTCGCCGTTGACGCGCTCAAAAGCTATTTCCAGACCGCGCGTCAGCGCCTGATCCAGCGCCACCCCGGCGAGCAAGCCCTTTTCGTCAACCATCATGGCGAGCGACTGACGCGCCAGGGCTTCTGGCTCATCATCAAAGGCTATGCGCGGCAGGCCGGCATCACCGACATCACCCCGCACATGCTG
>DASTKD010000650.1:0-4942 GCA_035716135.1 Ktedonobacteraceae bacterium | reverse complement strand
GGTTTGTAACGATTGAGCCATCTTCCACAAGGCTTTCTCGGAAATCCCATCGCGCTGATCTCCCGCGATCCAGAAAACCACGCCACCCTGCTGGTAGATCACTTCACTGCGTCCGCCACTCCTCCAGATCTGTGAGACCTGTGAGGACAATTTACCGGTTGGCAGCCACTGACCATCAACATAGATGGCTCTGGGATTGTCGCCGTACTGATCGGGATCGATGCCATAAGCATTGCCATCCTGCACAACCTGGAGTACCTGTTCGATCGGCTGAGGCATAAATTCGCGCACAACGATTTGTCCGGTTCCTTTAGGCGTAGTGTGAGATGTATCCATGTCATACACCAGGTCTAGAATGGGCCCATCGGCCCAGATATTGGTAGAGTCTATATAGATATTGACGCCATCCAGGGTATAATTTGCCGGTATCCATTGCGGCCAGTAGATATCGAAATGCAACATGTTCCGCGCCGTAATCAAAGGAACTTGCTTTGGGTTAATGTTATAATTATCAAGAGGAGAAAAAGATTGATGCGCAACTTTTGGCGCGCTTTTTACTTTTAATACGCCGTTTCTCGATCCATGTAGCAACAGTGACATGCCCTGCTCAAACGACGGAGCTGTAAAAGCGGCGGTCAGCATCACCACCAGCATCAGCGCTGCTGCTCCGGCCAGCAAAGACTTGCGTACCATGATTTCGCGTAGTGTATCCCCAACCACAACGAACGGGGATGGCTGCCGGAAGAAGAGACGGCGGCGCAATTTGAGTGCGCGAAAGACCCGCGCTCTTGTCTTCTGGGCGAAGGCATTGTCGACTACGCTGTAACGTGGGTCTTCTGCTTGCAGCAACGTTTGCGCATAATAAGGAGGCAATATCTCGTCTGGCGCGGAAAAGAGCGTACCTAGCTCCTGCGCGAAAGCAATGTCGTCCTCGCTAAAATCAGCAGGCAGACCCGGTTCTATTGTGGAGGGGAAGAGATTGTCCCGCTCCTTATGATTTTGGTTCTCGTACTCGCTCATACTCATGTGCGTGTTCCTTGAGCGTCTCGCGTAAGCTTTTCCGCGCTCGCCAGAGCCGGGTATCGACAGCGTGGCGTGTCAGGCCAGTTTTTGCTGCGAGTTCTTCGGTGCTGGCGTACTTGTAATAACGTTGATAGATCAAATAACGGTCAAGCTCAGGCAGCATCGCCAGGGCTAAACGCAGCTCCTCGCGTCTTTCACTTTGTTCCAGTAATGTCTCCATACTGGCTTCAGGGTGTGGCGGCAGTGTTACGCGGTTATCCTCGTAACTCCCCAACCCTGCTAACTTGCTTCCTCCTCCGCCTCCGTGCATATCCGCTGCCGACCATTGGCGGTACTCGTCCGCCGGTTGTACATGTAGGGACTGGCGACGACATAATTGGCGTCGCCGGTCGAGGGCGATGTACTTCGCCCGCATCGTCAACCATGTTCTGAGGGTGCCGCGCTCAGAATCGAAGGTGTCGATTTCCTGCCAGACGGTGATGAAGAGATCATTCACGCACTCTTCAGCGTCCTGCGCTACGCCGATACCATCCAGTACCAGCCGAACAAAATAAAAGATTTCACGCGAATAGCGCGAGATGAGCGCTTCAAAGGCTTCCAGGTCCCGTTCCTGTAATCTTTTTGCCAAATCTTCATCCGACCAGCTCTGTGGCAACATTATTGCTCCTTGAAGATTCAGGCATGTTTCTCCACCATCTGAACACGCTGTCCACCTTGCCAGCGTTATCGTTCGGTTAAAACCCGCAAAATAAGTTCTCGGTAGAGAAAAGTGCCTGAACGGTGGCGCACTCGCCTTCGCTTGAAAGATATACGTTCACGGGAACGGCAATCTCTCAAAAGTACTATCGTCAGAGCCAGAGAAAGAAAAAACACGAAGGCTTGTTACCATTGTGCTTGATAGTTGAAGAAAAGTCAAGCGGTGATGGCGAGGAAGGCGACCGCAAGGGTCGCCTCTACTAAGACACGCAATGGCTCCTTCGGCCCGTTCATAGTAGAGGCGACCCTTGCGGTCGCCTTGCCTTTCATGGTCTATACGTTCTAGAGTTTCAAAGGGATGAGCGTGGTATCTGTGGCGACTTCCGGGCGGAACAAGAGGTGAATACCGTTGACCGCGCCCGTCGGCACCTGAAAAACGATGGTTCCCTGACGGCTGCCCTGAGGTGAAATCGAGCCATAGAAGTTGGCTGAAACGCTGGATTGCGTACCAAAGGAGTCTCCCTCAGCCCCTTCCAACTGGTAGAATGTAGCTTCATTCATAATGGGAGCTTTGCTGGTGTTCTTTATGGTGATGGTCAGGCTGATGGCCGTCGAAGAGGCGTCGCTTCCTGCCTGCTTGTTCACCTGTCCAATGGTAAGCGTGCGGTCTGCGAAGGTAATTACCTGTTTCGCTGTGCTGGTCGGTGTATCGACATCGGGGGAGGCCACTACAAAGGTGGCGAATGCAATAACGGTTGGGCCTGAGCCGGGTGTATTGGCCGCAACGGTTCCCGATTGGATGGTTGGAGTCGCGTTGCCTGTATTGCTGGTGCCGCCGCAAGCCGCGAACAGCGTGAACATGGCTAACGCGCCACATATCTTTAAAATAAAGGCAAATTTTTTCTGTGATAACAAATACATTGCATTTACCCACTTTTCTCTAGCACATCAATTCGGTGTAAAAATCAGGGCAACGTGATGAACATTCCCAATCAAGATCGGTAATTTCCTGTCATCCTGAGCGAAGCGAAAGATCTCTCTACCGCAGTGCAGAGATCCTTCGCTTCGCTCAGGATGACATTTCCGACAATGGTCGGGAATAGTCATCTGATCGCCCTGATTTTTACACCGAATCGATGTAATATTTACCCTGTCTACCTGATATTTAGCATGGGGATCTTCGAGACGGTCCAGCGGTCGTTGGGGCTGGCGACCTCGAATTGTACCATAGAGATGGCGTCGGTGGGGCAGCGCACGATACACAGCCCGCAGCGAATACACTTTTCCTCGTCGATAATCATGTCCGCGCCGCCGAGCCAGTTTTCGGTTCCCTGGTGCATGGGATCGCCCTTGACCACACGCGAGAGGCCCTCCATACTGATGCAGTCGTAGGGGCAGATGTCTACGCAGCCGGAGCAGAGAATGCAGATCGATGGGTCGATCATGATGTTCAACTGGCATTGCAGGCAGCGCCGCGCCTGCTCGACAGCCTCTGCGGGCGTGTAGCCGGTTTCCGTCTCGCGGGTGTTGCTGTAGCGGTCTTTGAGCGGCAGGCCGGGCATCATCTGGAACGGGATGGACTCGTAATCGTCCACCATGCCGCGCCGGTAGTCCGGCAGCTCGATTTCTTCGGGCGCTTCGGCGGGCTTTTCCACGCCGCCGAGGTAGCGGTTAATAGTAATAGCGGCGTCGCGGCCATCGCCGATAGCGCCGATCAGGTTGCGCGAACCCTCGGTGAAGTCGCCGCCGGCAAAGAGGCCGGGATAGTTGGTCATCCAGGTTTCGCGGTCAACCAGGGGTACGCCATTGCGCTTATTGACTTGCAGGTTGAGTTCTTTGGCCTGCACCCACGAGGCATCGCTGTACTGGCCGAAGGCGGCAATGACGGTATCCGCTTCGATCACAAATTCGCTGCCGGGAATCGGGATGGGGCGACGACGGCCACTGGCATCGGGATCGCCCAGCTTATTGCGAATGACTTTCAGGCCGCTCACATGCACACCATCATTGCTCAATACTTCAAGCTGGGAGACGAGGTACATGAACTCGACATGCTCGAATTCGGCTTCATCGACTTCGTACTCGTCGGAACCCATCTCTTCCTTTGAGCGGCGATAGAGGACATAGACTTTGTCCGCGCCGTAACGGATGGAGGTGCGGCAGCAGTCCATTGCTGTGAAACCACCGCCCAGGACGATGACTTTTTTGCCGATGTAGGCGGGTTCGCCGAAGTTGGTCTTAGCCAGCAGCTTAATACCGTGTTCAACGCCTTTGAGATCGGCTCCGGGAACAATCTTGTTGTTCGGGCCGGTGATATCGTTGGAGATGTAACAGCCGGCTCCCAGGTAGACGGCATCGTATTGCTTGAGCAGGTCGGTCACGGTAATGTCGCGTCCCACACGCGTGTTATAGACGACATCAACGCCCAGGTCGGCCATGTACCGGGTGGTTTCCTCGTAGGTCACGGTGCGTGGCAGACGCCAGACCGGAATGCCGTTGACCATTACGCCGCCAGCGACGGCATCGGATTCATAGATGGTGACGGGATAGCCCGTCTCGCGCAGGTCGCGCGCGCAGGCCAGACCGGCGGAGCCAGCGCCCACAACCGCAACTTTTTTGTCGTACTTGATGGGCGGTTTCTCGGCGCGGTGGCTAAATTCGCGGTGATCGGCGCAAGCGCGTTTCAGCCAGCAGATAGCGATGGGTTTGCCGTCGATCTTATTGCGGCGGCAGACCGGCTCGCAGGGACGAGCGCAGGTGCGCCCCAGCACGCCGGGAACGATATTACATTTGCGGTTCAAAAGATATGCTTCGTCAAAGCGTGCCTGCGAAATTAGCCCGATATAGGTAGAAACGTCGGTATGGGCGGGACACCCTACCTGGCAAGGTATATTTGTCTGATACCAGTCAGGGGTGGTCATGACTGATTGGTATCGCGCTTCCAACTCGCTGTTAGGATCAAACATGGAGAAATTCCTTTGATACTACTCTTTCTGTGCGCTCACAACACAGTTTCATGTCTGATTATAGCACAGGGGGTAGAGAGGGACAAGATGAAAAAGACTGCGTGCAGGTCCTGGAATGATTGCCAGGAAAAGGGATGGAAAGGACAAGGCGGGAGGAAAAGAGAAAGGCGACCCTTGCGGTCGCCTCTACTATGAACGGGCCGCAGGAGCCACTGCGTGTCTTAGTAGAGGCGACCCTTGCGGTCGCCTTTTGCCCC
>DASTKD010000649.1:0-8876 GCA_035716135.1 Ktedonobacteraceae bacterium | reverse complement strand
ATCTGCCAGGGCAAGAGCGTGCTTAACAGGCGCAGGGTAGGAAACGGCCCCGGATCGTAATGATTGAAGTTGAGCGCCACATCAAACGCGGCTGCGAACACATAGCCCGCCAGAAAAGGAGCTAAACCCAGCAATACAATGGAAATAATATAGCTCATCGTGGATCGCGCAGGCTGAACCTCCTTAGATACCGCCTCCACAGCATTCATCGGAGCAGGTTCCTTGTCCTCTTCTGGCTCGTTCTCCTCGTGAGAGGGTTCGGGAAGATCTTCTTCCTGCTCGAAGGTGTTTTCTTCCTCGTCTTCGTCATTTGTGTTTGTTATGCTGGCTCGTGTGCCTCTCTTAGTAGTCCTTGCTGGTAGGGGACGCAGTGGCGCGAAGATCAGGTGTCCCAGCGTCGCGCCAATGATGCTAAATAGCGTGGCGAAGATTGCCACCAATCCCCAGGTGGTGAAAAAACCGGGCTGGGAGAGTGGATCAATGCTCAAACTGTGTATGACGCCGGAGAAGGAAAGCGCGCTGAGAAATTGAAAGAGCGCCATCAGCAAGCCGCTCAGAGCAGCTTCAAATAATCCCGCGCCTTTGAAGGTGCGCAGTTTGCGCAAGCCTGTGATAAGCAGACCGCAGCCCGTCCCGCTCAATACAGCAACCGGCGCAAGCGATGCCGCCGGTTGCGCGCTAAGATGCGCCAGCACCGCGAAGATGGCCGCGATAATCGCCACTATGCCCACCGCAGACCAATCAAAGCCCACTATCCTTTGGACAGCAGGATCGGCTGGAAGATCGGAGAGCTTAGGCGTTGGCTCGTCAGGCGTAATAGCTTCTGTTTCTTCGCTTGTAGATGTTGCTCTCTCAAATTGATTTTGCTGCATGAACCGCGCTCGCTCCTTACAAATATCGTCTCGCATATCATACAGAGTATAGCTGAAGATGACAAGGGGCATTTCTCCCTCTTCATCATGCTATAATCCATGTATGAGCAAAGTTGAGCAGCCGCCCCTGCACGCGGAAGAAAATTTTGAGATCGAAGTCTCAGATTTGCCAGCCATGAGCGAAGCATCTGGCAAGCGATTTTCATGGCTGGCGTGGAAGATGCTTGTCTGGCAGCGCTACAGGCACCGGCGGCTTATCAACACCCTGTTCATGGCTATAGCGGCGATTCTCGCCTTCGTTGTGATGCTGAATGGTATCATCATCCATGATTCGTTCGCAACGCTTCCCATCCCTCCTTCTCAAAGTGGCGCGAATCCCCAATCTTCTGAGTTTGAAATGCTTGTCCAGAATCCAGATAGAGTATATCGCGGTCATAACGGGGCTATTACGAGCGTGGCGTGGTCGCCCGATGGAAAACGGCTGGCGGCTGCTGGTTACGATGCGATGGTGCGCATATGGGATGGTCGCAGCGGCAATACCCTGCTGGTGTATAGCAAACATACGAATGCCGTGCTAGCCATTGCATGGTCGCCCGATGGCACGCGCATTGCCTCGGTCAGCCAGGATGGCACCGCGCAAGTCTGGCTGGCGAGCAGTGGGAAACAACTCTTTCTCTATCGAAACCTCGCCGGGTCTATCTCTAGCGTGACGTGGTCGCCCGATGGCACGCGCATCGCCTTTGGCACGGTTAGCGGCATTATCCAGGTCTGGAATGTCGTAAGCGGCAAGCATCTGTTCAGCTTTCCGGGACATGCAACAGGTGTCAGAAGCCTGGCCTGGTCGCCCGACGGCACGCGCATAGCCTCGACGGGTGATGAAAATGCCGTGCAGGTCTCGGATGCCGCGACCGGCAAACTCCTCCTTAATTATGAATATCATAACGACGTGGTAACTGGCATCGCATGGTCGCCAAATAGCCTTTATATCGCCTCGGCGAGTTTCGATACGACGGTACAGGTCTGGAATGCGCGTACCGGCGCGCGACTGTTCACCTATGAGGGTCATACCGATTATGTCTATAGCGTGGCCTGGTCGCCCGATGGCACCAGTATCGCTTCCAGCAGTGCGGATGGTACCATCCAGGTCTGGAATGCCTTCCTCGGACAAAAGGTTGTTACGTTTCTGGACCAGTCTACCAGCATCTCCTGGTCTGCTTATGGTCCTTTTATTGCCGCAGGCCGTAGCGATGGTCGCGTAAACCTGTGGGTAGCGGAATAGTATCCCGCGCTGTACTGCATATAACAGTAAATATACGGTATTCACCTGATATGAGATAGATGGTTTAGCTCTTGACTCTCACCAAAATCCTGTTAAAATCTCTAGTAGCCGCGTAAAATTATTGAGATTTATGAGGTTTTTTGTGCATATAGTCATGCTTGCCGTCGATCATACTACCGCGCCTATCGCTTTTCGTGAACGGCTTTCGTTTACTCAACGCCAGGTGCCTCAGTTTCTCCAATCTGTTAGCCAGGTGGCGCAGGAGTGCGTCTTGCTCTCCACCTGCAACCGTGTCGAATTGTACGCTATTTCTTCCGAACCCGTCATGCTCGTAACACGCCTCATGAGCATACTGGCTGAAGTGCGGGCTATTCCACTCGCGGAACTCGAACGGCATAGTTACACGCTGCTAGATGAGCAGGCTGTGGAGCATTTGCTTGGTGTGGCCGCTGGCCTCTATTCGCAAGTGCCGGGCGAACCACAGATTCAGGGGCAGGTTGCCGAGTCCTTGCAAATCGCGCAGGGAGCAGGATACGCGGGACCTGTAAGTTCGGCCTTATTTCGCGCGGCCATCGTTGCCGGCAAGCGCGCGCGCAGCGAGACCGCCATCAGTCGCAACGCTGCCTCCGTCAGTCATGTAGCGGTGCAACTGGCGCGCCAACTCTTCCCCAATCTGAACGAGGCGTGTGTGCTGCTGATCGGTTCCGGCAAAATGAGCGAACTGGCCGCGCAGAATTTGTACGAGAACGGTGCGCAACGGCTCATCATCATCAATCGCACGCCGACGCACGCTCTGGAACTGGCGCGACGTTCGGGCGCGGTGCATCGCACTTTTTTCGAGCTAAGTCCATCGCTGCTCGAAGCTGATGTCGTCATCAGTTCCACCACCGCCCCGCGCGCGCTCATCACCGTCGAGATTCTCGAATCAGTCATGCGGCAGCGTGCTGGCCGCTCGCTCCTGCTGATCGACATCGCCCTGCCCAGAGACATCGAAGCGGAAGCGGCGCATATCCCCGGCGTTTACCTGTACAACCTGGACGACCTGCAAGCCAGCGTCGAAGAGGGGATTCGCCTGCGTTTGCAGGAAGTCGAGCAGGTACAGGCCATCATTGCTGAAGAGAGCCATGCTTTTCAGCGCTGGCTGCGCTCATTGAGCGTCACCGGTACGATTAGCGATCTGCGCCAGCGCGTCGATCTTTTGCGCGAGCAGGAATTAGCGCGCGCCATGCAGCGTTTGCCCGCTACCCTGACCGAACGAGAAGCCGAGGCCGTGCGCGAACTGACCACGCGCCTTGTCAACAAACTGCTGCATACCCCCATGTTGCGCCTTAAAGACGCAGCTGCTGAAGGGCAGGGACATATCTATGCCGAAGCTTTGAGATATTTATTTGATCTGGAAGTGCAATTAGATGAATCACAAAATGAACATACGGATAGGAACGCGAGCCAGCAAACTGGCTATGCTACAAACGCAGTCGATCATCGCGCGGCTGCATCAACAGTGGCCTGCGCTGGACATGCAGATAGAGCAGATTCATACCCTGGGTGATCGCAATACCACCATGTCACTATCTGCCATCGGCGGCGATGGCGTCTTTGTGATGGAGATTGAACGCGCCCTGCTCGACGGGCGCATCGACCTGGCAGTTCACAGCCTGAAAGATTTACCCACCGCGCAACCTGCCGGATTGCATACCTGCGTGGTCGGTGGGCGCGAGGACGCGCGTGATGTGCTGGTCTGGAGCGAGCAATATGCCTCGATGCGAGAATGGGATTTTGCAGATCAATCGACTCCAACGATGCCTCTGCGCATCGGTACCTGTAGCTTGCGGCGCACTGCGCAGTTGCGAGCGTTGTTGTCACAGGTAGATATTTTGCCATTGCGAGGCAACGTCGATACGCGCTTGCGCAAGTTGGATGCGGGCGAGTACGACGCTATTGTGCTGGCGGCGGCAGGTCTGCACCGCCTGGGAGCGCATGAACGAGTAGCGCAGCGCATGACCTATCTTCCGTTTGATGTCATGTTGCCCGCGCCTGGACAGGGCGCACTGGCGCTGGAAATGCGCGACGAGGAAGCTATGCGCGAACTGGTTGCTCCTTTACGCGATAATGCCATCGCGGCCACTACCAGCGCCGAACGTATGTTTATGCGCCGTTTGGGAGCCGGGTGCTACCTGCCCATCGCAGCCTATGGCGAAATACAGGATGGCAGGCTGGCGCTGCAAGGGTTGGTTATCAGCCTGGACGGAAAAGAGCAGGTGCGCCTGCGCTCCAGCATTTCATGGACAGCGCAAACGAGCATCGAATATGCCGAACAACTGGGCGTGCAACTGGCGGAACAGGCATTGGCGCGAGGCGCTGCCGCCATTATTGCAACGGTAAACGAAGGGCGGGTGCGCGAACATGCTTCACTCGACTAACACGGCCCGGCCTTTACGGGGAAAACGCATCCTGGTGACGCGCACACGCGAGCAAGCCTCCTCATTTAGCGGGCGTTTGCGTAAGTTAGGAGCCGCGCCTTTTGAGTTCCCTGTCATTCGCATTGCCCCACCGCTCGACTGGCAGCCGCTCGACGATGCTTTGCGCCATCTTTGTGGAGCTACATTTACCTACTATGACTGGCTGATCTTCACCAGCGTCAACGGCGTGGAGAGCGTATTCGAGCGTTTGAATGAATTTGGCCTGTCTCTACCTGTTGCCAGCGCTACACGAGTAGCGGCTATTGGCCCTGCTACTGCTGCCGCGCTCGCTCGCTATGGCGTGCAAACCGATCTTATGCCAGACGAGTATATCGCTGAAGGTGTGGCTGCCGCGCTGATCGAGGATGCGCGGCAGCGGGGTACATCGCTGGTTGGCAAGCGTATTTTGCTGCCCCGCGCGGCTGTGGCGCGTGATGTGCTTATCACCCAACTGAAGGCGGCTGGCGCAACCGTACAAGAAGTGGCGGCCTATCGCATGCTGCCAGTGAGCAGCGACGATGCTCAGGGACTCGAAGTAGTACGTATGCTGCAAGCTGGCGAATTACATATGCTCACCTTCACCAGTTCATCGACGGTACGCAATTTCATGCACTGGCTGACGAGCAGCGCTCCCGCTCTAGCCGAAAAGCTAAGAGACAATGCAGCCGGTGAGCCATTGCCCATTATCGCTTGCATTGGCCCGATAACCGCGCAAACGGCGCGCGAAATGGGTTTACACCCGCAAATCGAAGCAACCACCTTTACTATTGATGGCCTTATTGAGGCTATCGTTCAACACGAGGGGATAGTATGACCGAACAAATCACCATCACCGAACCAGCGCAGGCACCCGCGCCTGCCAAACCCAAACAGCCGCGTCAATTAGTGCGCTTCACTTTCTTTAAGCTTGATCCACAGTGGCAATTGCTGCCCGTCGAGCAGCGCCAGCAGGGCAAGCAAGAGTTGCTATCCCTGTACGAAGAACATGGGCAGCAATCGTTGTTGCGCAGCTTTAGCCTGTATGGATTGCGCACCGATTGCGATTTCATGCTGTGGCAGGCAACTTACGATATAAATGACCTGCAAGGACTGAGCAGCAAAGTGCGCCGCAGCAGCATGGGGCCATACCTGCGCGAGACGCAAGCCATGCTCTCTATGACCAAGCGTTCCGTCTACGTGGGCAAACACATGCGCGGCCACGATCCGCGCCTGGTGATTACGCCCGACGACAAGAAATACCTGTTCGTCTATCCCTTTGTCAAGACGCGCGCGTGGTATGCTCTGCCGCTCGAAGATCGCAAGCGCATGATGAATGAGCATATTAAGGTGGGCATTACCTATCCCTCCGTAACGCTCAACACCACTTACTCCTTTGGACTGGACGACCAGGAATTTGTGGTAGCCTTCGAGACGGATAATATCAGCGATTTTCTTGACCTGGTGCAAGAATTGCGCGAAACCGAGGCCAGCCGCTACACGCTGCGCGATACCCCCATGTATACCTGCGTCGCGCAGCCTTTAGACGCTATATTGGAAGCCATCGGGGCATGAGGTTAGAACATATGCAAGATTCTTTTCATATAGCCAGAGATCTGTCATTGACTCGCTCGCATACGCTTTTTGTGCAGGCGCAGCATCTGATGCCGGGTGGCGTTAATAGTCCCGTGCGAGCTTTTCGCGGCGTGGGCGGCGAGCCGGTCTTCATCGATCATGCCGGGGGTGCATATCTGTACGATGTGGATGGCAACCGCTACCTTGATTACGTGCAGTCGTGGGGGCCGATGTTGCTGGGACACGCGCACCCGGCGGTTGTGCAGGCAGTGATAGAGGCCAGCCAGCGTGGTTTCAGCTTTGGCGCGCCCACCGAGGCCGAAAGCGTGCTGGCACAACTGGTTATGGATTGCGTTCCCTCGATTGAACTGGTGCGCTTCGTCAACTCTGGCACCGAGGCGACTATGAGCGCTTTGCGCCTGGCACGCGCTTTCACGGGCCGTGACAAGATCATCAAATTCGCCGGGTGTTATCATGGACATGCTGATATGCTGCTGGTGCAGGCCGGTTCGGGTGTGGCAACGATGGGTCTGCCCGATAGTCCGGGCGTGCCGCAGTCCAGCACCAGCCATACGCTCGTGGCCGCTTATAACGATAGCGCGGCGGTCGAGCAGTTATTTCAAAGCTATCCCGACGATATCGCTGCCATTATCATTGAGCCGGTTGCGGCCAATATGGGCCTGGTTCCACCGCTCCCAGGTTTCCTTGAAAAGCTGCGCAGTTTGTGCGATGCCTGTGGCGCGTTGCTGATCTTCGACGAGGTTATGACAGGCTTTCGCGTAGCGTTGGGCGGGATGCAGGAGCGAACCGGCATCAAGCCCGATTTGACGACTCTGGGCAAGATTATTGGCGGTGGTCTGCCGGTTGGCGCGTATGGCGGGCGGCGCGAAATCATGCAAATGGTCGCTCCACTGGGTCCGATGTATCAGGCCGGCACGCTTTCGGGCAATCCCCTGGCGATGGCCGCAGGCATCGCCACTCTGCGCGAAATTCGCCAGCCCGGCCAGTACGCCGAACTCGAACGTAAAGGCCAGCTCCTCGGTGACGGTATTGAACGAGTGCTGCGCGAGAGCAGCGCAAAAGCCCAATTTGTGCGCGTCGGCGGTATCTTCTGCCTGTTCTTCACTTCTGAGCCAGTACGCGACTATGCCGGCGCGAAAACATCCGATACCGCGCGTTTTGCCCGTTTCTTCTGGAGTATGCTCAAGCAGGGCATCTACCTGCCACCCTCCCAGTTCGAGGGCTGTTTCATCTCGCTGGCTCTGGAAGATGCTATGATAGAAGAGACGGTTGAAGCAGTTCGGGTAGCATTGCGCGAAAGCGCGTCTTAACTATTAACGAAAGACAAAGAGCGCTTGAAAAAGATGTTTATCATCATGTTTACTCCCGGCAGCGCCTGGCTAGCAGGCAAAACCAGCCGGGAGCAAGCATACTGGACGGAACACGCGGCGTTCATGGATGCGCTATTTGAGGATGGCACAGTGATTATGGGCGGACCTTATGCGGATTACAGCAGTATCATGGTCATCCTTGAAGCCTCCGATGAGAGCGCGGTGCGTGACCTGTTCAAGCGTGACCCTTTCGTTGTGCATGGGATATTTCACGTTAGTAGTATCAACGAATGGCTCGTTTTTCTTGATGTCCGAAAGAAGTGAGAGTAAGAGCATGAGTACATTTCCGACAATACGTATGCGGCGCACACGTCAAAATGAGCAATTGCGCTCGATGGTGCGCGAAACGCATCTGAACGTTGAGCAGTTGATCTATCCCCTGTTTATCGCGGAAGACCTGGCTGAGCCGCGCCCCATTGCAGCGATGCCGGGCATCATGCAATGGCCTTTAGAGCATCTCGGGCGCGAGATGGAGCGTATCGCCAGCCTGGGCATTCCAGCGGTGTTGCTCTTTGGCATCCCCACCGAAAAGGATGAGGTTGGTTCGCAGGCATACGCTGAACAGGGCATTATCCAGCAAGCCATTCGCCGCATCAAAGCCGAAACGCCGGATGTGCTGGTCATAACCGATGTGTGCCTGTGCGAATATACCAGTCACGGTCACTGTGGGGTGATCCACAATGGCACTGTGCAGAACGACGAATCACTGAAATTACTGGCGAACATGGCCTTATCGCATGTCGAAGCCGGAGCAGACTTGGTCGCGCCCTCGGATATGATGGATGGCCGCGTAGGAGCCATTCGCCGCACGCTCGACGAACATGGCTTCAGCGCCACGCCCATTATGGCCTATTCCGCCAAGTACGCCTCCAGCTTCTATGGTCCATTCCGCGAAGCCGCCGGTTCCGCGCCGCAATTCGGCGACCGCCGCTCTTACCAGATGGACCCCGCCAACGTCCGCGAAGCCCTGCGCGAAATAGACCTCGACATCGCCGAGGGAGCCGACATCGTGATGGTCAAACCCGCCCTGGCCTACCTTGACGTAATCCGACGGGTGCGCGACCACTGCGACCTGCCCCTCGCCGCCTACAACGTCAGCGGCGAATACTCCATGATTAAAGCTGCCTCCCAGAACGGCTGGATCGACGAGCGGCGCATCGTCACAGAAGTATTGACGGGTATTCGACGCGCGGGGGCGGATATGATTATCACGTACTTCGCGCCAGATGTTGCAAAGTGGCTGCGGGAATAATTGCACAATTTTGAAATTCTCGTATATGATGGAGTATATTCTAAGATGAGTTTGCAGATTTTTCAGCGTTGC